>JAGPMH010000001.1 GCA_018052945.1 Negativicutes bacterium
AAAAGCAAATGCGGAAGAAAAGGTGGTTATTATGCTAAAACGTATTGGAGTATTGACAAGTGGTGGCGATAGCCCGGGAATGAATGCAGCAACAAGAGCTGTAGTAAGAGTTGCAATTTCGGAAGGTGCAGAAGTATGGGGAATCCGTAATGGCTATAAAGGTTTACTGGAAGAAGATTTATCAAAGCTTAATTTTCGTTCAGTCGGTGATATTATTCAACGTGGTGGAACATTTTTAGGAACTGCCAGATGTAATGAATTTAAGACGCCAGAGGGCCGAGCGAAGGCAGTTGAGGTTTTAAATAAGTATAAAATTGAAGGGTTAGTTGTTATCGGTGGTGATGGAAGTCTAAGAGGAGCTAGACAATTGGCAGACCTAGGAGTCGCTGTTGTGGGCTTGCCGGGAACGATTGATAACGATATTTGGGGCACAGACTATACTATTGGTTTTGATACAGCTTGTAATACCATTCTTGATGCAATAAATAAACTCAAAGATACGGCGTCGGCTCATAGTAGGGTTATTGTACTAGAGGTTATGGGACGTAAATCAGGGTTATTAGCGGTAATGACCGGTATTGCCGGTGGTGCTGAGAAAATATTAATTCCTGAAGTTAAATTTGATGTCAATGAATTAAGCAATCAAATTAAGTTTTCTCACGCAGCGGGAAAATGGTATAGTATTATTGTTTTGGCAGAGGGCGCTGGCAGTGCCGTGGAAATTGGAAAGGTCATTGGTGAACAGACTGGATTAGATACTAGAGTATCGGTGTTGGGTCATATTCAAAGAGGCGGTTCACCGACTGCGGTGGATAGAATTAATGCCAGTC
Organism: Negativicutes bacterium; assembly: GCA_018052945.1. Taxonomy (NCBI): domain Bacteria; kingdom Bacillati; phylum Bacillota; class Negativicutes; species Negativicutes bacterium. Next base: position 831 of record JAGPMH010000001.1, read on the forward strand.
TATTAGGGCAAAAAGCAGCTACCTCAATATTGTCGGGAATTACCAATGTGATGTTTGGCTATGAAAAAGGGCAAATTGTTAGTGTTGACTTGATTGATGCAGTTCGTAATAAAAAAGTTATTGATCCTGTTTTATATAAACTAGCAGAAATATTATCGCGTTAAACTAAAGCACACAGTTAATATTATGGATATTAATTGTGTGTTTTTTATTGAAAATATAGTTTTAATGCAGTACAATGAAAAACGTTGGTGTTTTACTGAAACTTTTATATATTCTATTCTTTATAAATATTATTAGATCGGAGCTTAAAATGGAAAGATTAATTCCTAGGGTAGCTGCTGTTCACGATATCTCTTGCGTCGGGCGGTGTTCCTTAACCACGATAATCCCGGTATTGTCTTGTATGGGGATTCAGGTTTGTCCGTTGCCAACAGCTATTCTTAGTACACATTTAGGTGGCTTTAAAGATGTTGCTTTTGTTGATTGTACTGAGCATATTGATAAATTTTCAAAGCATTGGCAAAGTGAAAATATAAAATTCAATTGCATTTATAGTGGCTTTTTAGCGTCAGAAGATCAAATTGGTGTTGTGGAAAAATTTATTGAAGATTTTGCCTACTCTCATCCATTGGTGTTAATTGATCCGGTGATGGGGGATGAAGGAAAACTTTATTCTGTTTATAATGAAAAGATGCAAGAAGCGATGAAAGGCTTGATTGCCAAGGCTGATGTAATAACGCCTAATTATACCGAAGCTTGTTTTTTATTAGGAAAGCAGTATCAAGATAGTGTTGATAATTTACAGGAACTAGAGTCTTGGTTGATGGAACTAGCTGACTTCGGACCGGATAAGGTTGTGATGACCGGTATTCCGTTTAAAGGAAGTTCCTTTTTAAATATTGCTTATCAAAAGAGCACTGATGAATTTTGGCGGATTGAGAATAACTATATTCCGGCACGCTATCCTGGAACTGGCGATATTTTTGCCAGTGTGTTATTAGGTTGTTTACTAAAAGGCAAATCACTACCATTTGCCGTTGACAAAGCTGCTAATTTTGTGGCTAAGGCCGTTGAGCTTACATATTTTGCTCATACACCTAAGCGTGAAGGGGTATTGTTAGAAAGTTTGCTCGGCGAATTATGTGTAATAAAATAGAGGAGATGATATGATGCAACAAAGAAAAATTGAGTTAAGAGACATTGTTATTATTGGGATGTTGGCAGCAATTTGTGTTATTGCTACTACTATTAAAATTCCTTATGGACATGGAGCAATGGTTCATTTAGGAACAGCTGCTATTTTTACTATTGGTATTGTCTTTGGTGGTGTTTATGCTGGACTAGCAGCCGCTATTGGGACAGCATTTTTTGATTTAATGATGGGGTTTTCTCCTTATACTATTTGGTCATTTTTTATCAAAGGAACGGCGGGGTTTGTCGTGGGCTATGTTTCAAAGGGGTTATGGCCTGAGAATATTGTGCCAAAACAAGCTTTATTAAGGAGCATTGTCGGTATGCTTTTAGCGGCAACTTGTACTTTAGCAGGTTATATTATTGCTTGGTGGCAAGTTTCAGGTAGCATTGTGGTGGCTATCGGGAATATTCCAAGTTCGCTTATTTCTTCAACGGTTGGTTTTGTGGTAGCATCAATTATTGCACCAAAATTAAGACAAGTTTTAAAAAATAATCGTTTGATATAAGAAAATCCCTTAAGATTAGTTAGTGTTTTAAATGCTAATCTTAAGGGATTTTTATTGTTTTATTAAAGGTTTTAAATGAAATAAAAAACGAGACCAAAGTCTCGTCTTTTTAAAATTTTAAGGTTGCAAAATAATCTTCTATTGTTTCAGCTCTTCTAATCAAAGCTACACTACCGTCTGTTTTTAACAATAACTCAGCAGAACGTAGTTTGCCATTATAGTTAAAGCCCATCGCATGACCATGTGCACCAGCATCGTGGATTACAACAATATCACCAATATCGATTTTCGGTAATGCTCTGTCGATGGCAAATTTATCATTGTTTTCACAAAGTGAACCGGTAATGTCATAGATGTGGTCGCAAGGCTCATTTTCTTTACCCATAACTGTTATATGATGATATGAACCATAAAGAGCCGGGCGCATTAAATTAGCCATACAAGAATCAAGACCAATATAGTTTTTGTAAGTGTTTTTGCGATGTAAAGCTGTTGATACCAAGTAACCATAAGGTCCGGTAATGGAGCGACCTAGTTCCATGGCAATTTTTAATGGTTTGAGATTATTTTTCTCAATAGTGTTTTGATATACTTTCTGAATTCCTGCTCCAACATATTCTAAATCTACTTCTTCTTGCTCAGGAGTATAAGGAATTCCTACACCACCACCGAGATTAACAAATTCTAAATCGATATCTAGTTGCTGTTTAAGCTCTACTGCTAACTCAAACATCATTTGTGCAGTGGCAATAAAACAATCAGCATTTAATTCATTAGAGATAACCATGGTATGAAGACCGAATCTTTTAACGCCTTTTTCTTTAACGATTTTATAAGCTTCAAATAATTGCTCTCTAGTCAGACCGTATTTAGCTTCTTCTGGCTTACCAATTATAGTGTTGCTAGACTCTAATAATGGACCTGGGTTATAACGGAAAGAAATAAATTCAGGCAGTCTAACATTTTTCTCCAAGTACTCAATATGAGTGATATCATCTAAATTAATAACAGCACCTAAATCGATTGCTTTTTGGAATTCATCAGCAGGAGTGTCGTTAGAAGTCAAAATTATATCTTCACCTTTTATCCCCGACATATCGGCTAATAATAATTCTGGTAATGAACTGCAATCAGCACCGAAGCCTTCTTCCGCTAAAATTTTTAGTAAAGTTGGATTGGGTGTCGCTTTTACGGCAAAATACTCTTTAAAAGCAGGAGCCCAAGCGAAGGCTTTAGTTAAGCGACGAGCGTTTGCTCTAATCGCAGTTTCATCATAGATGTGAAACGGGGTAGGGAATTTATTGATTATTTGTTGTATTTGGGCTTTGTTGAAAGGCAAAGATTTTTCTGCCATGATATAACCTCCTAGTTACAATTTTAAGATAAAAAAGGGATTGTGAAGTAAAACCTCGCAATCGCTAAAATTAACAATGCAAGATAGCACTCCATACCATATAAGTATGACAGTCTTAAGCTTATTTAACTTAAGCCCAATAAATAATTATGCCTAATTATTTATTTCGGCGATTATACCTTTGAGAAATCATCATCGTTAGCAACTTCGAAAACCTACTTTTTATAATCGCGCCTCTATCTTAAAATTCATATTATATTTGCTCAGTATTATATCAAATTAACAATAATAGTGTCAATTTTTCTGTAATTAAATAATTATATTATACTGTATACTTTAGTGAAGAAGTAATTGTATCATCACAAGAGACTTTTTCTTTTGTGATGGCCTATAACAAAATAATTAATTTTATGTTACAATATAAGCCAATACTAAAGTGAGGTTTAAAATGAAAAGTATTATCGGTAATAAATTTAATAAATTAATAATTCTCCTAAGAGAAAGAGCGATATTCTTATACTTGGTAGCGAAACATCAAGATACGCCAATGAATCTTAGACTAGCAGTAGGGGCACTATTATTTTATATCGTGCTACCGTTTGATATAATTCCCGATTCTTTTTTCGGCGTGGGAATTATTGATGATATTTTGGTGTGGCAGTTAATTACTACGTATGTCTTTAATAATGTGCCAGCTAAGGTTAAACAGGAGTGCTGGCCACTAGCACAGAAACAGAGTCGACTTTTAAAAAAAATATTTTATATAGTTTTGTTTTGGATAGTACTAATGATAATAAGTTTAATGATGATGATTTGGTCCTTATTAAGGTAGAGGTGTTTTGAGTTGAGATTATATATTGCAGAAAAACCTAGCATGGGTGCTGAGTTAGCTAAATGCCTAAAAGGGCCAAATACCAGAAAAGATGGTTATATAATAACGGGCGAAGGTATTGTAACTTGGGTTTATGGACATATTTTGCGTCAAGCAGAACCGTTTGAATATGATCATAAATACCGGCGTTGGTTGATGGAAGATTTACCGATTGTTCCGACAGAGTGGTTGTTGTTGGTAGCGGATTCTTGCAGTAAACAATTTGCGGTTATAAAAAGTTTAGTAGAACAATGTACGGAAATAGTTCATGCTGGTGACCCTGACCGAGAAGGACAATTGTTAATTGATGAGGTTTTGGACTATCTAAAAAGCGAAAAACCGGTACAACGAGTATTACTGAATGCCCTAGATGAAAAAAGTATTAAAAAAGCTATTAATAGTTTAAGAAGTAATGCCGAGTTTATTAATCTAAAAAAATCGGCGTTAGCACGGGCGCGGGCAGATTGGTTAATTGGGATGAATGCCTCTAGAGCTTATACCATTGTCGCTAATAGTGCCGGTCATAAAGTAACTTTGCCAATTGGAAGAGTTAAAACACCAACTTTAGCATTGGTCGTTAGAAGAGAACGTGAACTGGAAAATTTCAAACCAATTGATTTTTATATTTTAAAAGCGCAGTTTAGGCATAATGAAGACGTTTTTAGTGCAACTTGGAAACCTAAAGACATTCAAGACGGCTTAGATAGTGAGGGACGGTTAATAGATTTTGCCATTGCTCAAAACATGGCGGATCTTTTCAAACAAGAAGCTGAAACAGGCGTTGTGTCTTTGTATCAGACTACAGAAAAGAAAGAGCCACAGCGGTTACCGTTTTCGTTATCGGCCTTACAAGTTCTAGCCGGTAAAAAATACAATTATGATCCCCAATTGGTGCTTGATACTGCTCAAAAATTATATGAAAAAAAATTAACTTCTTATCCTCGTTCTGATTGTGACTATTTGCCGGAAAATCAATTTGAGGAGGCAACTGAGATTCTTAACAATCTCAGGGGTTTAGCAGAAGAGAAAATAAGCTATTTTGCGCAACAAGCTGATGCTAAGATAAAAAGTCGGGCTTGGAATGATAAAAAAATTACCGCCCATCACGCCATTGTGCCAACACAGGAACAATGTAATTTTGCAAAATTATCACCGGTAGAGCAAGATATTTACTTTTTAATAGCACAAGCTTATATTGCACAATTTTACCCATTACATATATATGATCAAACTAAAATAGAGGTAACTTATCAAGATGAACTGTTTGCCACCAGTGGTCGAGTGATCAAACAAAATGGTTGGAAAGCGGTATATGGCAGTGAGTTGGAAGATGATAAAAAAGAAGATGAGGCGGCAGTATTGCCGGCAATGCTTAAAGGTGACCAAGTTCATTGTGAAAACATTGACTTAGAGAAAAAAGCTACTAGGCCACCTACTCGATTTACTGCTGCTACTTTATTGGCAGCAATGAAAGAAATTCATAAATATGTAAAAAATCCGGAACTAAAAAAGAGTTTAAAAGATGTTGCCGGGATTGGGACTGAAGCTACAAGGGCAACTATTATTAAAGAACTTACTACTAGAGGCTTTTTGCAGGAGGAAAAGAAGAAAAAGTATTTAATTCCTACTACGGCGGCTTTTTTATTAGTAGATATATTACCGGAAGATATAACATATCCTGATTATACTGCAACATGGGAGAACGCACTGCAAGTTATGGCTGAAGGCGGAGGAGATTTGCAAGGGTTTTTACGAGAGCAAATTGACTTTATTAATAAATTGTGTCAAGAAGCGAAAAGTGCCAATATTCCTCTTAATGGTGAACATATTTGCCCGAGTTGCAAAAAAGCGGTACTAAGATTACGCCAAGGGAAAAATGGGGCGTTTTGGGGTTGTTCAGGTTATCCAAGTTGTCGGGCTACTTTTGATGATGATAATGGTAAACCAAAGTCGGTGGAACTATGCCCGAAATGTAATACCGGTATTATAAGACTTAAAAAAGGGATAAATGGAGCATTTTGGGGTTGTAGTAATTTTCCTCAATGCCGTTCAACCTATAATGATGTTAATGGAAAACCGGATATAAAGAGGTAAAGGAAGAATAATATGAAAGAAAATTTTGAAAAGCTAGGAATTAGTGTAGCGTTAAATACTGCACTAGAAAAGATGAGTATAGTAAAGCCTACCGATATTCAAAGTAAGGTTATTGGTGAGATTTTATCAGGAAAAGATGTGGTGGCACAATCAGCTACCGGTACTGGTAAAACATTAGCGTACTTATTACCACTATTACAAAACATAAATGCTGAGAAACGCGAAGTTCAGGCTGTTGTTTTAGCACCAACACAAGAATTGGCAATGCAAATTTTTCGTCAAGCGGAATTGCTGATTAAAAATGCGGAGCTTAAGATTGGTGTAGCAGCTTTAATTGGTGGCGCTAATATTGCCAGACAAATGGATAAGCTAAAAACTAAACCGCAAATTATTATTGGTTCAAGTGGCCGAATAATTGAGCTTAATAAAAAAGGTAAGCTCAATTTGAAGGCAACCACCATGTTCGTACTGGATGAAGTTGACAGAATGATGGATGACCAAAATTTAGCTGGAGTTAAAAATGTTTACAAATTATTAGGAACAAATGTTCAAACAATGATTTTTTCGGCAACTATTTCCAATAAAACCGTCAGTAGAGCAGATTTGTTTTTAAATGAACCAATTACGGTAAAGTTAACCGGCAGTGCACAAGTAAAACCTGATATTACTCATAGTTATATCAAGGTTGATTTTCGTGATAAAGTTGATATGGTCAGGAAATTGGCACAAAACATTGGTATTGTTAGAGGATTGGTATTTGTTAATAAAACCGATGATGTTAAAATAACAGTGTCAAAATTGCAATTTCATAAAGTTAAGGTAGCCGGATTATATAGTGGTGCTGATAAAATGGAGCGCAAGAAAGCATTAGAGGATTTTGCCAAAGGTAAAATACAGTTATTAGTGGCGACTGATGTTGCAGCACGAGGGTTAGATATCGCCGATGTTGATTATGTTATCAATATTGATATGCCTGAGGACACTATGGTTTATGTTCATCGCACCGGTAGAACCGGGCGAGCCGGCAAAAATGGTTCGGCAATTTCATTAGTTGCGCCGAAAGAGGTTATTAGATTAACAGAGTATGGCAAAAGCATAAAAATTAAATTACTGGCACAGGAGTTTAATCATGGTAAATTAGAGGAAGCAATAAAAAAGAAAAATAATAAGCAAATAGTATCGAAAAATAGTAAAAGTTTTGATAAAATAAAAAAAGAAGAAAATAAAAAATAACGATATTGTTATTTTAGGAGGTGAACCTATTGCTCATGAAAATGAGTAAATAGGAAATTATTGGAGTATTCTAGTATAATACTTAATTTGTTTCTAGTAATATTTTTAGTATTATTAAATGGTTTTTTCGTGGCAGCTGAGTTTGCAATTGTCAAGGTTAGAAGTTCGCGAATTGACGCCTTAGTACAAGAAGGAACTGCAAGAGCTAAGTTTGGCGCTAATTTAGTGCATAACTTAGATTCATATTTGTCGGTATCACAATTAGGAATTACCTTAGCATCACTTGGGCTGGGGTGGATTGGAGAACCGGCAGTAGCAAAATTTATATATCCGGTGTTAAGTAGCTTTGAGCTTAGTAATGAAATGGTGCATACGATTTCATTTGCCATTGCTTTTTCCTTTATCACAGCGCTACATATTGTTTTAGGAGAGTTAGCACCAAAGTCTTTGGCAATCCAAAAAGCTGAAGCTGTTACTTTGTGGGTAGCCATTCCGATGATTGCCTGTTATAAGTTAATGTATCCCTTTGTATGGGTGCTAAATCATATTGCGGCCGGAATTTTGAAATTATTTGGCATTAAATTAGCTAATGATGTAGAAGCGGCTCATTCCGAAGATGAAATTCGTAGTTTGATGGAGGAAAGCCATAAACAAGGTTATATCAATCAAACCGAATTGACTTTAGTAGATAATATTTTTGATTTTGCAGAAAGAAATGCTAGAGAGGTAATGATTCCGCGGACTGACATGGTCTGTCTTTATACTGAAGATTCTTTCGAAAAAAACTTAGAAGTAGCATTGACGGAGCAATTGACCAGATTTCCTATCTGTGCTCCGGATAAAGATAATATTATCGGTTTTGTGCATATCAAGGATTTATTTGCAGCAGTAGCTTCCGGTGAAAAGCCAGAGGTTCAGAGCATTGCTCGTAAAATAATTGCTGTTCCTGAGTCGATGCCACTTAGTAACTTGCTGAAGTTGTTGCAAAAGCATCGTTCTCAAATAGCCTTGGTCGTGGATGAATATGGTGGTACTTCGGGGATGGTAACAGTTGAGGATATCTTGGAAGAAATTGTTGGTGAAATTCAAGATGAGTTTGATGAAGAAAGACCGGCAATTGAAGAACGAGATTTAAACTTATATTCAGTCGATGCAAAGTTGCTTTTAGAAGAAATTAATGATATCTTAGGATTAGAATTGGTTTCAGATAGTTTTGATACTATTGGTGGTTGGTTATATTCAAAAATTGAAATACCACCAAAGGTTGATGAGAAGATTCAATTCAATGGTGATGAATACATTGTTGAAGAGGTTGACAATGTCAGAATAACCAGAGTATTAATAAGTATTAATGATGAAAAAAATAGCGAAATAGCTGAGTGATCAATAAAGAGAAGCTCACTTTAAATTAATTTAAGGTGGGTTTCTCTTTATTTTTACTGTAAAAAAAAACCAATAAATCAACTATTGTTATGCTAATATACTTATGATAATATAAGTATAGTTTATTTAAATTCAAAGAAGTTTGTTGAATTTTGTCTAATAAATAAATCATTCAAAACTTTGGGGTTCCGGAAGCTTAGAGTGGCTAAAATTATTAAATTATTTATCAAAGCCTAGGTTAAAAATTTAAGCTTGGCACTGGTTTGCATTAAATAATATGAAAATTCACAAAATTTACTCAAATCATATTTTAACGGTATTTTTTATGAGTGGAGGATTGTTTCGAGGATGAAGGACAAAAAGGTTTCAAGGCGTAATTTTTTTAAATTAGTTGGTAGTGCCGGCCTTTTAGGGACAAGTGTGATAGCTACTGGTTGTAGTGGTGACCCTGCGGGTGGAAAAGGTTGGATGCCTAGTCAATATAACTCTGCCGGAAGTTGGCCGGTAAAAGTTAAAGGACGTATTGCTATTGACGATAACAATCTATCCATTGAACGAGATGATGCTAAATGCATCTTATGTGGACAATGTATCGAAGTTTGTAAAAATGTTATGAGTGTGTATGGAACATATGAATTGCCAATAAAAAATGACACTCCTTGTGTAAATTGTGGACAATGTAGCTTATGGTGTCCATCCGGTGCTATAACAGAAAAAAATAATATTAAAGAATTAATGGCTGCTTTAAATGATAAAAGTAAACATGTCATTGTGCAAACCGCTCCGGCAACAAAAGTTGCCTTAGGTGAAGAATTTGGGTTAGCACCAGGTAGTATTGTTGAAGGGAAGCAAGTTGCCGCCTTAAAAGAAATCGGCTTTGATGCGGTTGTTGACACTTGTTTTTCTGCTGATTTAACAATAATGGAAGAAGCTGCAGAAGCTTTGCATAGATTGACTTCAACTGACAAACCGGTACCGATGTTTACCTCTTGCTGCCCAGGGTGGGTTAAATTCTGTGAATACTATTATCCAGAATTGATTGGCAATTTATCAAGTTGCAAATCACCACAACAAATGATGGGAGCAGTAGTAAAGACTTATTATGCAAAAGAAAAAGGGTTAAACCCTGAAAATATTTTCTCGGTAGCAATAATGCCTTGTACGGCGAAAAAAGCTGAATGTAAGAGGCCTGAAATGAATTCAGCCGGCCATGAGCATGGTAATGCTGACATAATGGATGTGGATTGTGTTATTACTACTAGAGAATTAGCACAGTTAATTAAAAGTAAAAAAATAAACCTGAATAATTTAGCTGATGTTAAATATGATTCAATTCTTGGTGAAAGTACTGGCGCTGGTGTTATTTTTGGTACCACCGGTGGAGTAATGGAAGCGGCAATCAGAACTTTATACTATAATGTTACTAAAGATAATCCACCGGAAGAATTGTTAAATTGGCAAAGTGTCCGTGGATTAAATGGTGTAAAAGAAGCTACTGTTAGTGTTCCAGGTGTTGGTGAGGTTAGCATCGCTGTTTGTCATGGTTTAAAAAATGCCAGAACCGTACTTAAAAAAGTGAAAAATAAGGAAGCTTCGTGGCAATTTATTGAGTTTATGGCTTGCCCTGGTGGGTGCATTGGTGGTGGTGGTCAACCGCGTACTTCCTTGCCACCAACAGATGAGATTAGAAAGGCTAGAATTGCTAATCTATATAGCCTTGATAACAAAGCTGTGAAAAGACTTAGTTATCAAAATAAAGAAATTCAAGATGCTTATAGCAAATATTTGACACAGCCTTTAAGTCATAAGGCTGAAGAGCTATTGCATACACGTTTTGAGAATAAAAGTAATTTACTTAATGCCAAGAAAGATGTGTAATTAAGTTGTTGCTTAGGGTAATATTATTCTTTATAGAGGTGAAAAAATGGGGCAGGGTAACGGTGTATTAGTTGATCTAACCAAGTGTATTGGTTGTGGGAGTTGTACAGTTGCTTGTAAACTGTGGAATAAATTAGAGTTTGATAAGAAAAAACCTACTACTGGTAATGATGTCAAATTAGTTGATAAAAACTGGACAGTAGTAACGAAAAATGAAGTTCAAGATAAGCAAAATTCTACAGCGTGGCGTTTTGTCAAAGAGCAATGTATGCATTGTGTTGAACCAGCCTGTGCATCAGCTTGTTTCTCTAAGGCGTTACAACGCGATGAAAATGGCGCGGTAGTATATTATCCTGATTTATGTGTAGGTTGTCGTTATTGTATGATTGCGTGCCCATTTGATGTACCAAAGTATGAGTGGGAAAAAGCTTTTCCTTTAGTGACAAAGTGCCAAATGTGTTCAACGCGGATGAAAGATAGTCAAGCACCGGCTTGTGTCGATGTTTGTCCAACCGGCGTTATGAAATTTGGTACTCGTGATGAATTATTAAAACAAGCTGAAACCAAAATAGCTACTGATGCTAAATATGTAAAGCATATTTATGGTGCGAATGAGGTTGGAGGTACGAGCTGGTTATATTTATCGGATGTTCCGTTTGAAAAATTAGGTTTCAAAATGAATTTAGAAAGTGTTGCACCATCTACTTATACTCATAAATATCTTTCGAAAGTTCCAGCCTTAGCGATTGGCTGGGGTGCTTTTTTAACTGCTTTAGCAGTTTATACTAACCGTCGTAAAAAGTTAGGAAAAGACAAGCAGAAAAAAGATTAATAATTACGGAAGAATGTTATGAGGAGGATTTGTTTTGAAAAGGATTAAAAAACAATATAAGCATGTTGATATATTAGGCTGGAAGTTTACCATAACACCAATGCGTTTTGTTTTAACGGCGATTGCGTTATTGAGTTTTGCGGTAATGTTGGTGCGGTTTATAACAGGTTATAGTCTGGTAACTAATTTGACGGATGAATCACCATGGGGGTTATGGATTGCTTTTGATGTTATGACCGGAGTAGCCTTAGCCGGTGGTGGTTATTCAACCGCTTTGTTGGTACATAGCTTTGAATATAAAAAATACAAGGCGGTAGCTAGAGGTGCACTATTAACATCACTGTTTGGTTATATCCTCGTTATGGTTGGTTTATTCCTTGATATTGGTCAATGGTTTAATTTTTGGCGGCCGTTTGTTTCTTGGGGCTATAGCTCAGTTTTATTTGAAGTTTTTTGGTGTATTTCAATTTATACTACCATCTTAAGTTTAGAATTTGCCGAAGTTGTTACAGAACGAATTGGCAAAAATGTCCATAGATTTATTTTAAAAGCATTACCGGTATTAATTATTATAGGTTTAATTTTCCCAATGATGCATCAATCATCATTAGGTGGCTTATTTTTGATTGCAAAGAGTAAAATGTATCCGTTATGGTGGAGTGAATTTTTACCGCTTTACTTCTTAATGTCATCATTCTTTGTTGGTTCAGCAATGGTTTGTATCGAGACGGAACTTGCTAGAAGAGCTTATCGTCATGAGATTCCTACCAATGTTTTAAAAAACCTGACAAGAGTAGGGGCTCGTATTATGGCGGCGTACCTAGCATTAAAACTTTTTGATATTATTGCGCAAGGTCAAGTTGGACTATTATTTGCTGGTAATATGCAAAGTAATATGTTTTTATTAGAATTATTTTTAGGAATTATCATTCCGCTAGGAATTATCTTTAGTCCGTATGCCAAAACTCGTAATGGTTTATTGACATACTCCTTACTGGTGGCAGGGGGCGTTGTTTTAAATCGAATGAATATGGTCTTTACTTCGATGTATACTAGTGGGAGCTATTTCCCTTCGATCTGGGAATTTATCGTAAGTGCCGGATTGATTTCAGTAGGCTGTTTATTATATTGTTTCATCGTTGAAAACTTCGTAGTAATTGGCGAATCATATGCGGTGCCGGCCAAAGTTCAAGATGCAACCGGTGAACATTCAGTACATTAAAAAGCGTGAGCTAAGGCTCACGCTTTTTATATATGGTCTTTAATAATAAAATTACTTTTTTTGATATTTTTACAAAGTTTTTTTATTTCAGCGGTTTTTGAAGCAAGACTTTTATTGTTAATGTTACGTTTGTTAAAAACCCTTAATGCTGCTAATGATATAGTCATAAGTGGAAATTTCTCTGAAACGTTGTTGCGATTATTAGCAACAACGTATTTTTGTTCCTGATGTTCAATCGAATAAAAAAACTTAGCTTGTTCATCAAAAGTTTCAATGATGGTGTTGCATAAATCTTCAATTTTTATTGAGGGCAGAAAAACTATAAAGTCATCACCACCGATATGTCCAAGAAAATAATCACTACAATGAGTTTTTAGGCTGGTATTGATAAGTTCAGCAGTTGTCGATAAGGCAGTGTCACCGGCTTCGAACCCATAGACGTCATTATAAGCTTTAAAATTATCAATATCGATGTAAATAGCGCTAAAAGGTATTAGCTGGTTAATATGACGGCTAGTTTCCCAATCGATAATTAAATTTCCCGGCAATCCGGTTAGTGGATTGGCATGACGAGCACGATTTAATTCAATTTGGGTGGTTTCTTCTAATAACCTTTTGATGGATACAACTCCATAATAATTATTATCTTTGGTGATAATAATATTATTATATATTTCGTCGGTTGTACGGTTAAGGGCGGTTTTTGTTGCTATTTCAATGGGGGTATTGTAGTCGATATTTAATGCTTTAGTATTAATAAGAATTTCAATAGGACGCTTACTATAAATTGATAGACCAAAAGGGGTTGCCAGATTATTTAGAAAAAGATCTTTGTTAATCATACCGAGGGGAATATTATCCTCTAAAATTACAGCACTGCTACTACCACTATTTTCTTTGAAATAATGTAAGATTTCTTGACCTAATGTTTCCTTGGTAAATGTCTGTTCTTTAGTGGCAATAGTGCCAATTGGTGCATAGAGCTTAGTGTTCATACTATATTGTGTTTTACTAAAAAATTCTTGTTGAATTGTATCAATAATGTTTAAAGACGGTGTTGTTAAGGTCGGCTGCGGTTTCCCTAAAAAGAAGCCCTGACCGAAATTTACCCCTAGCTTAATAAGAATTTTTAATTCAGCACAACTTTCAATACCTTCACCAATTGTTTTTATTCCGGTAGCAGTACTAAAATCAACAAGTGCCTTAATAATAGCTTGTTTATGTTTGTCCTTATCGCAGTTTCTGATTAATTCTAAATCAATTTTGATAAATTGCGGTGAAGTTTGTGCTAGTAATGTTAAGCCGGAATAACCTGACCCGACATCATCTAGTGCTAAGCGATAGCCTTGTGAACGGTAATTTTCCAAGATATCTTTAAAATTAGCTAAATCAGTAATAGCTGTTTTCTCAGTAATTTCAAAGACAATTTGACTAATATTAATAGTGTGCTCAGCTAAGATAACTTTAGTTGAACCATGGTGAAAAAATTTATCATATAAAACCTTAGGGTCAACATTAATAAATAAAATTTTATCATTAATTGAGGGAAACGCTGTTTCAATAGCAGTAATTCGGCATAAATAATCTAATTCCCAAGTCTTTTCGAGATCGTTAGCTACAGAAAATAGTTGATCGGGGCTGGCTAAAATGCTGTTAAGCGGACCACGACTTAAGGCTTCATAGCCTAAGACCGAGCCATCTTGTAAGTTTACAATAGGCTGAAAAAATGTGGTAATAGATTTTTCTTTTAATATTTTATTTAACTCCAAAGCCTGAGCTGTTTTTTCTGTTAGTACAGGTGCTGTCGCTATGGATAAAAAATTATGATTATGCATATTAACCTCCTAAGATTGAGTCCTTATTTATAATGTAACAAGAAGAAAGAAGGTTTTTGTAAAAAATATGTTAAGATTTTGTAAAGATTGTTAATTACTAAGTTAAAACATAATATAATAAACTTTTTATTAATGGATAATTATTATTCAAAGAAACATACTATACATAAAAGTTTTAAAGAGTTATAATAAATTGTAATGTAATAGATTGATAAGGTAAATTAATGCCTTGTCTCAAGATACATTTTTGCTGGGAGGGATATTATGACGATATTAGAGGAAGTACTAGAATCTAATGACCATTTTGTAAAACATTTGCCTGAAGTATATTGTGCGATAAAACAACACGAAGCAAAATTGCCGAATAGACATTTGGCAATAGTTACTTGTATGGATACAAGATTGGTGGATTTTTTAGAGCCGGCGTTAGGCATAAGACGTGGTGAAGCGAAAATTATTAAAAATGCTGGAAATACGGTGACCGGTCCGTTTGAGGCGACTATCCGTAGTTTGATGGTCGGTGTGTTTGAACTTGGGGTAAAAGAAATTATGGTTATTGGACATCATGATTGTGGAATAGCCAATACAACGTCACAAAACTTAATTGAAAAAATGTTAAATCGGGGTATTTCAAAAGATGCGATAAGGATGATACAAGAAGAGCTAGTGCGTTGGTTAGATAATTTTAAATACCCGGTAGAAAATGTGAAACAAGTTGTTGAAAAAATTCGTACTAATCCGTTGATTCCCAATGATGTTCCGGTTCATGGGTTAATGTTTGACCCGCACTCAGGAAAAATTGATATTATAATTGATGGCTATAAATAATAGAGACCTTATTAACTTGACCCTAAAAGTTAGACAGTATTATAACTGAAATAACTTTTAGGGCGTTTTTTATGGTAATTTTGTTATAAAAATTTAAAATATATTGCTGATTCTAAGTAATAGGTAGGTAGTAGACAACAGCTATACTGTATTTTAATTTACATAGCAGATAATAATTTTTGTGTGTTTATTAAAATTTCGAAAAATACAATTCTAATCCTTTAATAAGATTAAGGTTTTCGAGGTAAACACAATTGATTTTTAAAAAAAGACATTATCTATAGTTGAGGCGTACTGGATAATGCAGTAATAAAAAAACTTATATGGGATATTGAAGATTGAGCTTCTTTTATTTATAAGGATTTTAATAAACTGAGGATTAATATCTTGATTAGTATAAAAATTGCCTTATCAAGCTAAAGGAAAAAGGCTTGTTACCTGCGATACAAGCAACAAGCCTTTTCAGCTAATTAATGAAATTTTCATCTGAATTTTAGGAATAATTTTATAGACGGGCTATTTATTGCTTTTTTGTGTTAGGATTTTTATAAATTTAGCACCGGTGTTTTTAATGCGACGCATCGGCGCCACTTTAACCTTAACTGTAGGTTTCATATCTTTGACGGCACCAAAATCGGCACGCTTAATGTGCGTAACTTTTAGCTTGTCAGCTTTGAAAAATGTTTTGAGGATATTTAAGATTTGACTTGGTAAAAATGAATCTTTGTTTGAATATAAGTCAATAGAAACATATTTTGCTTCTGGATAAGCATGAATAGCGATATGGCTTTCAGGAAATAAAGCGATTAAAGAAAAGTTACCAGAATCATGGTGATCAGCAATGGCTGATAATGGCAGATTTATCAAAATGGCAATTTCATGAAGCAGACTTTTTAAAGCGGCAATATCAGTAATTTTTGCAGATTTGCAATCATACATATCAACACTAAGATTTTTGTTAATTATCGTCATTTAAATAATAATCCCTTTCGTAAAATAAATTCTCTTCAAATTATAATTATAAATTGTTATCTAAGTAAAGTAAAGAGTAGGCTATTGATCTAAGTAAGGGATATAGTGCATAAGAAGGTAAATGCTTGGTTGAATGAGAACTATATTCATGGTAAAATGTTGGAAGAATTAATAATCTGTAATATAAGGAGAGTTGATATTATGACTAAAACAATAACAGCTGTTTTAAATATTAAATACCCGATTTTACAAGGTGGCATGGCGTGGGTTTCAGAAGCGAAATTAGCAGCGGCTGTTTCTAATGCTGGTGGTGCTGGCATTATTGCGGCTGGTGGTAGAACACCTGAATATATTAGAGAACAAATTAAGTTAGCTAGAACTTTAACGGATAAGCCTTTTGGAGTAAATATTCAATTAATGGCTCCGAATAAAGAAGAAATTTTGGCGGTAGTTTGTGAGGAAAAAGTTTCTTTTGTTACATTAGGAGCCGGTAATCCAGTGCCGTTTTTTGAAAAACTTAAAAATTCAGGGGTTAAAGTTATTCCGGTAGTGCCAAATGTAAAGTTAGCGAAAAGAGTGGAAAGTGCCGGTGCTGATGCGATTATTGTGGAAGGAATGGAAGCTGGTGGTCATATTGGTTCGTTAACGACAATGGCGTTAATGACTCAAGTTATTCCTGAAGTTGATATTCCGGTAGTTGTTGCCGGCGGGTTTGCGGATGGACGTGGCTTAGCGGCGGCGCTTACTATGGGAGCGGCCGGCGTACAAATGGGTACAAGATTTTTAATTGCTGAAGAGTGTGCCGTCCATGATAATGTTAAAGCTAAATTATTAGAAGCTGCAGATACTGATTCTGTTGTAACCGGACAAAGTATTGATCATTGCGTTCGTGGTGTTAAAAATAAATTTTCGCTAAGTTTTATTTCTTTAGAAAAACAAAAAATAAGTGAAGAAGAATTGGTAAAATTAGCAACGGGAACTAATCGCTTGGCCGCGGTTGATGGTGATGTGGAAAATGGGATGGTTCAAGCTGGACAAAGCTTGTTACCATTGCGGAAAATTGAACCGGTGGCTAAAATAATTGAAGACATTGTAGCTGAAGCTAACAAATGTTTCAAAGAAACAGCGGGATTGGTTCTATAATAGTAAGAGGAGGTCATTATGAATAATATTAGTTTAACAAAAGGTGTCTACTATGTAGGGGCAGTTGATTGGGATCAAAGAGATTTCCACGGCTATGCTACTGGACGAGGGGTTACCTATAATTCATATTTAATTGTTGATGAAAAAGTTTGTTTAGTAGATGCGGTTAAAGCGCCCTTTGCTGAAGAATTTATTGATAGAATAAAGAGTATTATTGATCCTAGTAAAATTGATTATATTGTAATAAATCACGTAGAACCTGATCATTCTAGTGCTTTGCCTCAATTGATGGCACTTGCACCAAATGCAAAAGTTGTTTTAACGGCTCATGGTAAAACGGAAGTGCTAAAATATTACCAACAAGAATATGACTTTATGGTAGTTAAAGAAGGCGATAGTATTTCTTTAGGGCAAAGAAATCTTAGCTTTATTCCCTTGCCAATGATTCATTGGCCTGATTCGATGGCTTGTTATTTAGATGGTGATAATATTTTATTTTCTAATGATGCTTTTGGACAACATTTGTGTACCAGTAAAAGGTTTGATGATGAAGTCGATATGTATTTAGCACTTGAAGAAGCTGGTAAATATTATGCTAATATTTTAATGCCGTTCAATAAATTAGTAGCGAAAGCTTTGCCGAAGATTAAAGCCTTAGATATTAAGATTATTGCACCTAGTCATGGTGTTTGTTGGCGTGGTGGGATTGAGGAAATTTTTAAAAAATATGAAAAGTGGTCTCATAATAACAACGAGGATAAAGTTATTATTGTTTATGATAGTATGTGGGGCGCTACTGAAAAGATGGCTCGGATGATACTTGATGGGGTTGCTAGCACTGGTGTTACAGCTAGCTTGTATCGTGTTAATAAAACCGAACTAAGTGAAGTCATGGCGCAATTATTAGAATCGAAAGGGATTATTATTGGTTCATCAACTCATAATAATTCAGTTCTTAAAACTATCGGTGGATTTTTAACTTATTTACAAGGTCTTAAGCCTACAGGTAAGCTGTGTACCTCTTTTGGTGCTTATGGGTGGGCTGGTGGTGCTGATAAAACCTTAGCGGAGGTTTTAGCTAAAACTGATATGGAAGTTGAGCCCGGATTATTTGTAAAATGGACTCCGGATAAAGTTGAAATAAATCAGTGTTTTGAATTTGGGGTTGCTTTTGGTGAAAAAATATTAAATAAATAGTTTTAAACTCTCTCTAAAATTTTTAGGGAGAGTTTTTTTATAGAAGTATTGCCAAAAGTCAAAAAGTCAAATATAATAAGACAAAAGAACAAAAAGTCAAAAGGTCAAAGTTTTATATGGTGAAGAGGGTGTTCTCATGAGTAATGTTGCTGATTTGATAGAAGAATATATTTTGCGAAAATTATCAGTAGAAGAGGATTGTCAAATAGTTTTAAATCGAAATTCAATAGCGGAAGAGATTGCTTGTGCACCTTCGCAAATAAGTTATGTTTTAAATACTAGATTTACAATAGCGCGAGGGTTTACAGTTGAATCTAGAAGAGGTCTGGGGGGCTATATCAGGATTGAACGCAAAAATAATCGTCAAGCCCTATACCAAGAAATACTACAAGAAATAAATGAAAAAACATCTTTTACGGAAATGAAAAATATCATTAGGTATTTGCTGAAAAATGGGTTTATTAAAAATCGCGAAGTTGCAATTTTAATGCAGGCAATAACTTTTGCCTTTAATAAGGCGATAGCGCCTGATCGAGTTATCTTGCTGAAATCTTTGTTTATGGCTTTAGCTGATTTTGCTGATGAATGATGATAGGAGGAAATAAAATGTTGTGTGATGATTGTAAAAAAAATAGTGCGTGTGTGCACTTAACGCAAATTATGAATGGGGAAAAAGTTGATAAGCAATTATGTGAACATTGTGCACAAAAATATGGTGAATTGGTTTTTACCAATAGTAATAATTTTTCAGTAAATGACTTTTTACATAGTTTATTCAGTAATAATAGTCCTGCCAGCCAGCAACAGCAAAGTCGAGTTTGTGAAAACTGTGGGATGAGCTATAATGACTTTACAGCCGGTGGAAAGCTAGGTTGTAGTGAATGTTATAAATGTTTTGATAAAAAATTAGTACCACTGTTAAGACGAATTCATGGTAGTGCAGAGCATAGTGGTAAAGTACCTAAAAGATCTGGTGGTAAAATCGAGTTAAGAAAGAAAATTAAAGATATAAGAAAAGAGTTAGAAGCGCATATTCTTGCTGAAGAATATGAAATGGCAGCAAAATTGAGAGATGAAATTCGAACTATTGAAGCGCAAATAGCTAGAAATAATTAAGGTGGTGTAATGATGAGAGATTTATTTACTAATCCGTTACCATCTTGGTTAAGTGATAACGGCAAAGATGACAATATTGTTTTATCGAGTCGCGTTAGGTTAGCGCGAAACCTTGAAAAAATCCCATTTCCAAACATTGCCCAAAAAGAGCAATTGTTTGAGGTGAAAAAGAAAGTTATTGAGGCTGGCAAAAACTTGAATTATGCTACTTATGAAATAGTGGAGTTAGATGATTTAAAAGCATTAGAGCGAAATGTGTTGGTGGAAAAACACTTAATTAGTACCAATCATATTAAAAATCCAGAAAACAGAGCTGTTCTAGTGAGAAATGATGATGCTGTCAGTATTATGGTAAATGAAGAAGATCATCTTAGAATACAAGCAATGGCTCAAGGATTAGACCTTAAAACAGCTTATGTAGTGGCTAGTGAAGTTGATGATTTGTTGGAAAAATCGTTAGATATTTCTTTTAACGAACATATTGGATATTTAACAGCTTGTCCGACTAATTTAGGAACAGGGTTAAGAGCCTCTGTAATGGTACACTTGCCGGGGTTAGTTTCAACGAAACAGATTAATCAAATTATTAATGCTGCTCCGCAATTAGGGTTAGCAGTCAGAGGGTTATACGGCGAAGGAACAGAAGCCAAAGGTAATATTTTTCAAATATCAAATCAATTAACTTTAGGATTTAAAGAAGAAGAAATTATTGACAATTTAACAAGTGCTACTAAGGAAATTATTAATCATGAACAAGTTGCAAGAGCGCGTCTCCACAAAAGTTCTAAAGAAAATTTAAATGATGAAATTTGGCGAGCCTTTGGAATTTTACGATATGCACAGGTGTTGACAGCGGATGAAGCATTAGCTTTAGCGAGCAAAGTGCAAGTAGGAATTGACTTAGGAATAATAGATATTGCTCCGAAAAATTTTTTCAATGAATTAATGGTCATCAGTAGACCTAATTATTTATATAAAATTATTGGTGAAGAGTGTTTTAAAATAAATGATATTAATTTATATCGTGCTCAAGTTATTAGGGAAAAGCTAAAAAAATGTTAAAGTAAGGTGGTGTTGTTATGAATAACAAATTTACCGGTAGAGCGATAAAGGTTTTGGAACTAGCAAAAGTAGAAGCGAAGAATTTAAAGCATAATTATATTGGAACAGAACATTTGCTGTTGGGATTGATTGCCGAAGGGGCAGGAGTAGCAGCAAAAGCGTTGAAATCGTTAGATATAAAGCTGGAGAATGTTCGTGAGAATGTTGCAGCGATAGTTGGGCTTGGTGATTATGGCGGTGAAAGCATCGGTTATACTCCGCGGACTAAATGGGTAATGGAATTAGCGGCGAAAGAAGCGCAAGCTTTAGGACATAATTATATTGGAACAGAGCATATATTACTAGGTTTAACTAGAGATGCAGAGTCGATGGCAGGAAAAGTGTTAAATGCATTAGGTGTTGATTTAGAAAATGTGCGCAAGGCAATTGTAAAGTTGCTAAATAATATTAATACCAATATGAGCAATAATAATGAGGGTAATAATGTTGGGCATAATGTTAAGCCGGAAAGTATGCCAACGCCGAATTTACATGAGTTTGGCAAAGACTTGAATGCGATGGCGGAACATAATAAAATAGATCCGGTTATTGGTCGTTCTAGCGAAATTGAACGTGTCATTCAAATTTTGAGCCGACGGACGAAAAATAATCCGGTCTTAATAGGTGAACCGGGAGTTGGAAAAACAGCGATTGCAGAAGGGTTAGCACAAAGAATTGTTGAGGGAAAAGTACCGGAAGTTATTGCTGATAAAAGGGTTATATCTTTAAATCTATCTTCAGTAATTGCTGGTTCTAAATATCGGGGAGAATTTGAAGAGAGATTCAAGAAAATAATGGAAGAAATCGTTTTGGCTGGTAATGTGATTTTATTTATTGATGAGATGCATACTTTAATTGGTGCCGGCGGTGCTGAAGGAGCGATTGATGCTGCTAATATCTTAAAGCCGGTGTTAGCGCGAGGTGAAATTCAAGTTATTGGAGCTACGACCTTAAATGAATATAAAAAATATATTGAAAAGGATTCAGCCTTAGAACGAAGATTTCAACCTATTATTGTGGGAGAGCCGAATACTGAAGATGCTATTGAAATTTTAAAGGGTTTAAGAGATCGCTACGAGGCTTTTCATAAAGCTAATATTTTAGACGAAGCTATTGTAGCGGCGGTAAAGTTATCGCAACGCTATATTGCAGATCGATTTTTGCCGGATAAAGCGATTGACTTAATGGATGAAGCGGCTTCGAAAGTCAGATTAAACTCATTGGCAATTCCTGATGACGTGAAGGCGCTTGAAATAAAACTACAAAAATTAAATGCAGAAAAAGAAGCAGCGATTACGGCTCAAGAATATGAAACCGCGGCTAAAATAAGAGATGAAGAAAACAAATTAAAAGAAGAGTTAGAGCAGGCGCAAAAACATAGCAACGATAAACAAAAGAAAATAGTTGTTACAGCTGAAGATATTGCTCAAGTAGTAGCCGATTGGACAAAAATTCCGGTAAAAAAATTAATTGCAGAAGAAAGCGAGAAATTATTAAAGCTGGAAGAGATTTTACACAAAAGAATTGTCGGGCAAGATGAGGCTGTTACGGCGGTAGCAAAAGCAATTAGAAGAGCCAGAACGGGATTGAAAGATCCTAAACGGCCAATCGGTTCATTCTTGTTTTTAGGGCCTACCGGTGTTGGTAAAACTGAATTAGCGAAAGCTCTAGCAGAGACTTTGTTTGATGATGAAAGTGCTATGGTTAGGTTTGATATGAGTGAATATATGGAAAAACATGCGGTGTCAAGACTAATTGGCGCGCCACCGGGATATGTCGGCTATGATGAAGGCGGACAAATGACTGAGTTAGTAAGAAGAAAACCGTACACGGTTATTTTATTAGATGAAATTGAAAAAGCGCATCCTGATTTGTTTAATATCTTATTACAGGTGCTGGAAGACGGAATTTTAACAGATGGACAAGGTCGTACCGTTGACTTTAAAAATACCGTAATAATTATGACATCTAATGTTGGTGCTAAATATTTAAAAGCTGAAGAAGGCAAAGCGCTGGGTTTTTCAACCGGCACTGAAGAAAAACCTAAATCTGATAATGTTAAGAAAGTAATAGAAGAAGTGAAGAAAATGTTTCGACCAGAGTTTATTAATCGTGTCGATGAACTGTTGGTCTTTAAGAATTTAGAAAAAAGTGAACTGAGAACTATTGTGGATTTATTGCTGGAAGGTATCAATAAAAGATTAGCGGATATGAAAATTATTATTAGCTTATCACCGGCAGCTAAAGATTTTATAGTGCAAGAAGGTACAGATATAGTTTATGGAGCAAGACCATTAAAAAGAGCCTTGCAAAAAATGATTGAAGATGAAATTGCTGATATGATTTTGCGGAATGAGATTAAAAATGATGTTACAATAAAAGTTGATATTCAAAATGATAAATTAAATTTTGCAGTAGAAAACTGATTATAACAATATGAGGATATTGATATTTTCAATATCCTCATAACATTAAGGGGAACTTTTATGGCTAAGAAAAAAACTGTATATTTATGCCAAGAATGTGGATATGATTCACCAAAATGGCTCGGCAAATGTCCCGGTTGTGGTCAGTGGAACACCATGGTCGAAGAAATTATCAAAACTGAAATACATAATAAAGGTTTAAATTTAGGCTTAACTTCAGGGAGCTTTCCGGTACCAATTAGTAGTGTTGAAATTCAAGATTTGCCACGCTTTTTATCAGGCTCAGGAGAGCTAGATCGCGTACTCGGCGGGGGCGTTATTCCGGGATCATTGGTGTTGATTGTAGGTGATCCAGGGGTTGGGAAATCAAGTTTAACATTGAAGGTTTGTGCGGATATTGCGAACAGTCATGGTAGAGTATTGTATGTGACGGGAGAAGAAAGTGTTAGGCAGGTGCGGTTAAGGGCTGATCGATTAAAGGCGTTGAGTGATAACTTATTAGTACTAAGTGAAACCAATATGGAAACGATAACAGAACAAGCGTTGAAGTTAAAACCGGAATTATTGGTAATTGACTCTATTCAAACAGTGTTTAAACCTGAAATTCAAAGTGCGCCGGGTAGTGTCAGTCAAGTTCGAGAAAGTGCAGTAGAATTGTTGCGATTAGCGAAAAATAATGCAATTGCTATTTTTGTTGTCGGTCATGTTACGAAAGATGGGGTGCTAGCCGGGCCAAGAGTATTGGAACATATTGTTGATACGGTGCTATATTTTGAAGGTGAGAGAAATGCACAATTTAGAATATTACGAGCAGTGAAAAATCGTTTTGGCAGTACGAATGAGATTGGTTTATTTGATATGAGAGCAGAAGGTTTGGTCGATGTTCCTGATGCTTCTAAATTGTTTTTATCAGAAAGAAATGATGAATATTCAGGCAGTGTGGTTGTGCCAACGGTAGAAGGTAGCAGACCGCTATTAGTGGAAGTGCAAGCGTTGGTAGCGCAAACTCCTTATATGCCACCGCGAAGAACTTCTGATTGTATTGATGTCAAAAGAATTCAATTATTATTAGCCGTTTTGGAAAAAAGAGTTGGAATGATGATTGGGAGTGCAGATGTGTTTGTTAAAGTTGCCGGTAGTATCAAAATTGATGAACCGGCAATTGATTTAGCATTAGCTGTAGCATTAGCATCAAGCTTTAGGAATGAAGATATAATGGCTAAGACTGTAATTTTTGGTGAAGTTGGATTAGCTGGAGAAGTTAGAGCTGTTTCACAGGCGGAGATGAGAATCAGAGAAGCCGGTAAATTGGGTTTTAAAAATATAATTTTACCAAAGAAAAATCTGGATAATATGGAATCTATAACTGGAATGAATTTATATGGAGTAGAAACATTGGAAGAAACTTTAAGAATAGCACTGAATTAAATTTGACATTGATATTAACATGTGCTAAAATAATAAACTTTGACAGGGTTAAGCGCATGTGCTATACTTCTAATATATAGGAGGTGCTGATGTGCTAACTGTGGGAGATAAAGTAGTCTATCCAATGCATGGCGCCGGTGTAATAGAAGGCATTGAAGAATGTGAAGTAATGGGTGAAATCAAACAGTACTATGTGCTAAGAATGCCTTTTGGCGGTATGAAAGTTATGATCCCGATGAACAATGTTGATAGCATTGGTCTGCGAGAAGTCATTGCCGAAACTGAAGTTGAAAAAGTAGCAAATGTATTAAGAGAACCTCTATCAGAGGTTATAGGTAGTTGGAATAGAAGGTTTAACGCTAATTTGTTCAAGATAAAAACAGGGAATGTTTTTGATGTTGCGGAAGTTGTAAAAAATTTGGTCTTACAAGATAAGGTTAAGAAAATATCTACAGGTGAACGTAGATTGTTAGATACAGCAAAGCAAATATTGATTAGTGAACTTGTGTTAGCTTGTAATAAAGATGCTGAGACAGTTGAAGCATGGATGTACAACTTGCTTGAAGAAAATACGCCAGGCAACTGACGTATTTTTTTTATTCAAAATATATAAAATTTTACATAAAAGCAAAAAAAATCAATAATATTTTACATTGAATAATCTGTAATTTTTATATATTATTAGAAGGAAACAGGAAAGGAGGTGAAATGGTGTTAGATAAGGTTTTGAAATTTGTGATAACTGCGTTGATGGCGATTATCGGGTTGGTGTTAATGAATTTACTAAGCCCTTATTTAAAAACAATTATCAGTGCTGAATTTTTGAGTATGGGTATTTTCGGTGTAGCCATGACAACAGTGTTATCAGTGTTGTTAGGTGGGGTAATTGGTGGAATTATTGGTTTATTGACTGCGCCTTTTTTGATTAAGCACTTATTATTATTTTCTTTATGGGTTGAAAACCAATTAAACAAAATGCCTTTTCATGAAGTTATAGCCGGAGCGGGCGGGCTGGCTATTGGCTTAGTAATAGCTAATTTGTTAGGTTCAGCATTTTCGCAAATTCCTATTATCGGCAATTATGTTCCGGTTATCTTTAGTATTATTTTTGGATATTTAGGAATTAATATTACCATCAAAAAACGCAATGAAATATCAGCATTATTTGATTCATTCAATAAAAATAAAGAAAAGCAAAAAGATAAGAAGAATAACGAACAATATAAAATTTTAGATACCAGTGTTATTATTGATGGCCGCATTGCTGATATTTGTAAAACTGGATTTATTGAGGGGACGATATTAATACCGATTTTCGTGCTGGAAGAATTGCAACATATTGCAGACTCTTCTGATACTTTAAAACGCAATAGAGGACGTCGGGGCTTGGATGTATTAAATAATATCCAGAAAGAATTAGGGATGCATGTTAAGATAGATAATAGAGATTTTGATGACATTAATGAGGTTGACTCAAAATTAGTACGGTTGGGGAAATTGATTAATGGCAAAATAATCACTAATGACTATAATTTAAATAAAGTTTCGGAAATTCAAGGAGTTTCAGTGCTAAACATCAATGAATTATCAAATGCTGTTAAACCGGTGGTTATCCCTGGTGAGGAAATGACAGTGTTTGTGGTTAAAGATGGTAAAGAACCTGGACAAGGTGTGGCGTACTTAGATGATGGCACGATGATTGTAGTTGAAGATGGCCGGTCGGCCGTTGGTGAAACAATTGATGTGGTGGTAACCTCTGTGTTGCAAACTGCTGCTGGAAGAATGATTTTTGCTAAATGTAAAAACTAAGAGAAAAGCCTTTCTGAGAATGAAAGGCTTTTCTGTATAATATAAAAAAATAGCTGCTAATAATGCAAAAGGTGGTTTATTGTGATTTCTGTGATAATTGCTTGTGCCGGTAGCGGTAAGCGGATGAAAGTTGAAAAGAATAAAATTTTATTAGAAGTTCAAGGAAAAAGTATTTTACAATATACCTGTGAGAAATTCACAAGTTGTGAAAAAATTGATGAAATAATTTTAGTGGTAGCAAAACATGATCTAACGGTTGTTGAAGAATTGGCAAAAAAAATAATCCATAACAAGCCCTATAAAGTTGTTGTGGGCGGTAGTGAACGCCAATACTCCATTAATAATGCATTACAAGCTGTTGATGTTAAAAGTGAAATAGTCTTAATTCATGATGCGGCTCGCCCAATGATTAAAGTTGAAACGATTAATAAACTAATAAAAGAAGTTGAAAAAAGTTCTTGCGCTATCGTTGGTGTAAGGGTTAAAGATACAATTAAAATTGCAGATGAAAATAAGGTGGTATCAAAGACCCCTAATCGTGACTATTTATGGTCGATTCAAACTCCACAAGGTTTTAAATTGGATATTATAAAAACAGCTTACCAAAGGGCGCAACAGGAAGGTTTTTTGGGTACCGATGATGCTAGTTTAGTAGAGAGGCTTAATATTGCGGTAAAAGTTGTTGAAGGTGAATATACTAATCTGAAGGTTACGACGCCGGAAGATTTAAAAATAATAGAAAGTTTATTGAATGATGAGGTGCATAATGTATAGAGTTGGGATGGGTTATGATGTTCACAAATTAGTGACAGGCCGAAAATTGATTTTGGGTGGAGTGGAAATACAGCATGATTTAGGGCTATTGGGTCATTCTGATGCAGATGTATTGTTACATGCGATAAAAGATGCTATTTTAGGGGCAGCTGCCCTTGGTGATATTGGGCGACACTTTCCTGATACTGATGAAGCCTATAAAGGGATTTCCAGTATGGTGTTATTAAGCAAAGTTAAGGATCTTATTTTAAAAGAAGGATATAAGGTTAATAATATTGATGCTACAATTGCGGCACAACAGCCTAAAATAGCACCATATATTAAAGATATGAATGAAAATATTGCTCAAACTTTAAAAATTGAGGCTTCGCAAGTAAATGTTAAGGCTACTACTACCGAAGGCTTGGGATTTGTGGGTAATAAAGAAGGGATAGCGGCATATGCAATTGTTAGTCTGATTAAGATTGATTAATTTTGCATATCGGTTTAATATCTGATAAAATAAACAATACACGATTATTTTTGGAGGTTTATCAATGACAGAGCAAATGAGAGTAAGGTTTGCCCCTAGTCCGACTGGGCCATTTCATATTGGAGGAGCTCGTTCGGCGTTATTTAATTGGCTATTAGCGAAAAAGAATAATGGTAAATTTATTCTTCGTATTGAAAATACTGATCTAGATCGTTCAACAATAGAATCTGAAGAAAATATTAAAGATGCTTTAAAATGGCTCGGTATAACTTGGGATGAAGGTATTGATGTTGGTGGTGATTTTGGACCATATAAACAAACGGAACGCCTTGATATTTATAAGGAATATACTGATAAGTTATTAGCAGAAGGCAAAGCATATCATTGTTTTTGCACAGATGAGGAATTGGAAAGTGAACGTCAAACCTTGATGGCTCAAGAAAAAATGCCAATATACCAAGGTAAATGTCGCAATTTAACCCAAGAACAAAAAACTGAATTGTTGGCGGCTGGACGTAAGCCGACTGTTAGATTTAAAACGCCGGAAAATCAGCAAATAATCTTTGATGATATGGTTAGAGGAACTGTTAGTTTTGATTCCAATGGCGTGGGTGATTTTGTTATTGTAAAGTCGGATGGAATTCCAGTGTATAACTATGCGGTAGTGTTAGATGATGCATTGATGAAGATAACTCATGTTATTAGAGCCGAAGAGCATTTATCGAATACACCACGGCAAATTGTTCTATATGAAGCGTTAGGGTTTAAATTACCGACCTTTGGACATATTTCTCTTATTTTAGGCAAAGATAGAACTAAAATGAGTAAAAGACATGGTGCGACTTCGGTTGAACAATATCGTAAATTAGGATACTTGCCAGAAGCTATTGTAAACTTTTTAGCCTTATTAGGCTGGGCACCTGATAGTGAACAGGAAATATTTTCGACGGAAGAACTTATTAATTTATTTTCAATGGATAGAGTTGCTAAAAATCCAGCAGTGTTTGATATTGATAAGTTAAATTGGCTGAATAGTAATTATATTAAAAATGCTGAAGCGGCGTTAATATTGGAATTAGCATTACCGCATCTTGTGGAAGCAGGTTATATTACAGCTGATGTTGATACCGCGACGAAAAATGATTTGATTAAATTTGTCGACATTATAAAAGAGCATTTAAGTTTTGCGGCGCAAGTTGTAGAGCATGTTGATGTTTATTTTAATGAAGAGTTTGACTTTGAAAATGATGATGCTAAGGTTTTGATGTTGGATGAAGAAATTCCTTTAGTAATAGCTACGTTCAAAGATAAATTAAGAGCAATGGAAACTTTAGATGAAGCTGGTGTTAAAGCTTTATTAAAAAGCATAACCAAGGAACTTAAAGTTGGTGGTAAAAAAGTATTTATGCCGATTCGTATTGCACTTAGTGGTAAAATGCATGGACCGGACTTGGTAAAACTTATTTGTCTGTTAGGCACTGATAAAGTTATTGCAAGAGTTGATAAAACTATGAATAAAATTGTCTAAGGTATAGCTAACTAATATTTATTATTAATTGACGTTTTTTGTTATTGTGCTTATAATTTAGTTATATAATAAAATATATTAAATGTATTGATTGGGAGAGTAGGTACATTATTTCTTTACAGAGAGAGGCCAGCGAGGTTGAGAATGGCGTCAAAGAAATCTTACTGAAATGCACCCATGAACATATTTATCGAAATAATAGTAGATAAATACGGCTAACTACCGTTATTAGTGCTAAGTGAGGCTTTTGCCTAAACAGAGTGGAACCGCGGACCACCGTCTCTGAATGAGATGGTGGTCTTTCTGTTTCTAAAAGGAGGATTATCTGATGTTTAAAACGCTTAAAAAAGATATTACCGTTATTTTTGAGCGTGATCCTGCCGCGAAAAGTGTTTTTGAGGTTATTTTTTGTTACCAAGGCTTACATGCTATTTGGTTACACCGAATCGCTCATTATCTTTTTAAAAAAGGCTGGATTTTTTTGCCAAGGCTTATCTCTAATTTTGCTAGATTTATAACCGGTATTGAAATACATCCTGGTGCGAAAATTAGTGAAGGCTTGTTTATTGACCACGGTGCAGGAACTGTTATTGGTGAAACTGTTGAAATTGGTAAAAACGTTACTTTATATCAAGGCGTAACACTAGGTGGGACAGGTAAAGAAAAAGGTAAACGTCATCCGACTATTGGTGATAATGTAGTAGTGGCTTCAGGTGCAAAAGTTTTAGGCTCATTTACTGTTGGTCATAACGCTAAAATAGGTGCCGGGTCGGTTGTTTTAAAAGAAGTTCCACCTTATGCTACAGTTGTTGGAATTCCGGGAAAAGTTGTGTTGTTATATGGTGAAAAAGTAACGGAAAATATTGACTTAGCACATGATCAATTACCTGATCCTGATGAAGAAATGATTCAATGTATGCATCGTAGTTTATTGAAACTAGAAGAAAAAGTTAAGAAGCTAGAGAAGGAGCTTAAAAAATATGAGTCTGAAAGTATATAATACCTTAACGCGTCAAAAAGAAGTTTTTATTCCTTTGGTAGAAGGAGAAGTTGGCATTTATGTATGTGGTGTTACCCCATACAATCATCCGCATATTGGTAATGCTCGACCATTTGTAACTTGGGATGTTATTAGGCGCTATTTTCAAAAAAAAGGTTATAAAGTTAAATATATTCAAAACTTTACGGATGTTGATGATAAAATTATCAGAACTGCTAATGCGGAAGGTGTAAAATGGAGTGATATTTCACAACGCTATATTGCGTCTTATTTTGAAGTTATGGATAAGCTTAATGTAAAAAGAGCTGATAATTATCCGACCGTTTCGGAGCATATGGACGATATTATTAAAATTATTGAGACGTTAATTGCTAAAGGGTTTGCTTATGTTGTTGAAGGTGACGTGTATTATAGCGTTAACAAATTTGAACATTATGGTAAACTAAGCGGTCGTAATTTAGAGGATATGAAAGCTGGCGCTAGAGTTGATGTTGATGAACGCAAAGAACATCCAATGGATTTTGCGTTATGGAAAAGTGCAAAACCGGGCGAACCATCTTGGAAAAGTCCTTGGGGTGAAGGGCGTCCGGGTTGGCATATTGAATGTTCGGCAATGTCATTAAAATACTTGGGAGAATCCTTTGACTTTCATGGTGGTGGCAGTGATTTGATTTTTCCGCATCATGAAAATGAAATTGCACAATCGGAAGCTTGTACTGGCTGTGATTCTTTTGTGCGGTATTGGCTACATAATGGTTTTATAACGGTTAATGAAGAAAAAATGAGTAAGTCACTGGATAATTTTTTTCTAGTGAAAGATATTTTAGAAAAATATAATGCCGAAGTTTTACGCTATTTTATTATTGAGACTCATTATCGTAGTCCGTTGGATTTTAGTGATGAAAGATTAAATGAGGCTGGTCGTAGTTTGGAAAGACTTAAAACAGCGCTCTTTAATTGTCAAGAACTCAGTAAACAGTCGCAAGGCGTAGAATCAGATCTTTCACTTAAATTAAAAGATTTTGCTGTTAAAGCGGAAGCTGATTTTGATAAGGCGATGGATGATGACTTTAATACGGCCTTGGCGTTAGCTAGTATGTTTGCGCTAGCAAAGGAAATTAATGTGTATTATACTGCTGTTAATAGTGGGAAGATTACTCATGATATTGAAGCTTATGAAGTAGCGAAAACAGTTTATTGTGGGATGGCTGAAGTTTTGGGGATTTTAGTTAATGCAGTAGAAGGTAAAGTTGATAGTAGCGAAAAGTTGGTAACAGACTTAATGAATTTAATAATAACGCTACGACAAACTGCACGTCAGAATAAGGATTGGACTACGGCTGATAAAATTCGCGATGAATTAAATGCAATTGGTATTACTTTAGAGGATTCTTCAACTGGTGTTAGGTGGAAGCTATAATGGATTTTAAACATTTTCAAACTTTAGTTGATAACTTATTTTCTTATGATGATGCAGGCTTAGTAACCCGATATCAAGATGTAAAACCGGAAACATTAAATCCGTTGGTGTTAGCGTATATTGGTGATGCTTATTTTAATTTATATATGCGAGGCAGATTGCTAGCTTTTGAACAAAATAAAGTGCAAATATTACATAGCTTTGGCGCTAAAATGGTGTCGGCTAAGTATCAAGCTGTTGCTTATAAAGAAATTGAAGCTGAATTAACTGAGCTTGAACAGGCTGTTTTTAAAAGAGGTCGCAATGCGAAGTGTAATGTACCAAAAAGTGCAACCGTTCAGGAATATCGTTGTAGTACGGGGTTTGAAGCGTTGCTTGGATTTTTATATTTAAAAAAGGATTTCGCAAGACTAACGGCATTAGTTGATAAAACATTTTTAATTACTGCACAAAACTTGGCTAAAAAATGATGGAGGCTGTAATATGAAAGTTAATTTGATGTGGCATACGCCGAATCCAGAACGCGTCGTTGCAATGGCGGCAAGACTTTGTTATTCGCCGGTTGGCGCTAAGGATTTGGCAGAGAATATGAGTGATGAACAAGTTGAAAAATTAGTTGCAAAAATTATTGGGCTGGGACATGCTTCGACGATGGAGCATGTAAGTTTTACTTTTGCGATAGAGGGGATATCAAGAGTTTTGTCACACCAATTGGTAAGGCACAGAATTGCTTCTTATTCTCAACAATCTCAACGTTATGTTAGTGAGCATGATTTTGAATTTATTACGCCTCCTTCAGTTGAAGGTAATGTGGAAGCTGAAACTAAATTTAATAACTTAATGGCGCAGATTAAACAGACTTATGATGAATTGGTTGAACTTGGTGTTCATAAAGAAGATGCCAGATATTGTTTGGCTAATGCTACCGAAACAAAGATCGTGGTAACAATGAATGCTAGAGCATTACTCAACTTTTTTTCATTGCGGTGCTGTTATCGTGCGCAATGGGAAATTCGTGCAATGGCTGATAAAATGTTAGCAGAAGTAAGAGGTGTTGCACCGTTGCTCTTTAAAAAAGCTGGTCCAAGTTGTGTTACTGATTTTGTTTGTAGTGAAGGTGCTATGACTTGTGGGCGGTTAGCAGAAATTTTAAAAGCTAAGAAATGACACGCTTTATTAAATTTAAAATACTTTTTAAGCGGTCTAGGATAGTAAATGATTTATTTAGCACGGTGGTTTTATCAGTATTTTTTATGATGATTGTGCTGGCAAACCTGTAGGGTGAAAAATATTATTAGTTGTGATAAATATACAAAAAAGGTGTGGTTGGATTGAGTTCTAATGTTAGTGAAATAGTTTGTGGTCGTAATGCAGTGATGGAAGCTTTGAAAAGCGGTCGGTCACTCAATAAAATTTTGGTGGCGAAGGGTGAACGTCAGGGCTCAATTAAGGAAGTTTTAGCAGTAGCTAAAGAACATAAAATTATTATTCAAGAAGTAGAAATGAAAAAATTAGAGGAATTGGCAAAAGGGATTAGACATCAAGGGGTTTTAGCATATGCAGCGCCAGTGGATTATGTTGAGCTGGAAGATATTATCGGCAGAGCGCAAGAACTAGGGGAACATCCGTTTATTGTATTGTTAGATGAACTAGAAGATCCACATAACTTAGGAGCGATTTTACGTAGTGTTGATGCCGCTGGCGCACATGGTGTTCTTATTCCGAAGAGACGCAGTTGCCCATTGTCAGCGACGGTTGCTAAAACTTCGGCAGGAGCGATTGAGTATGTTCCTGTTGCTAGAATTGGCAATGTTGCTCAAACTATTAAGGATTTAAAAAAACAAGGAATGTGGGTTGTGGGCGCTGATATGGATGGCGAAAAATATTATTATAATGCTGATTTGACGGGACCGTTAGTATTGGTTATTGGTAGCGAAGGCAAGGGGTTAGGTCGCTTGACAAAGGAACAGTGTGACTATTTGGTTAAAATTCCGATGGGTGGTAAGATTAACTCATTAAATGCATCGGTGGCTTGTTCATTAATGCTGTTTGAAGCGGTTAGACAAAGAAATAGTGCAAAGTAAAAATACTGTTGTCTGATAATAGGAGTTATCATGCGAAAAAAACAAAAAGAGTATTTAATAATTGATGCATATAATGTTATTAATAATTGGCCGGAGCTAATTGAAATCCGTGATAATTTAGAACATGCCCGTGATAAATTGATTGGTCTAATGTTGGAATATGGTGCCTATAAGGGGTATCAGGTTTTTGTAGTATTTGATGCACCTTATACTGCGGAAAAAGAAAATATCCAACAGTTGAGCTCTTTTTTAACAGTTATTTTTACACAAGAAGATGAAACGGCAGACAGTTATATTGAAAAGTTGGCGTATGACTCGGTGAAATTGGGTAAAAAGGTCTTTGTTGTTACTTCTGATTGGGTTGAACAGATGGTTATTTTAGGAGCTGGAGCATACCGAATTTCTTCACGTGAACTACGCAAAGATGTGAGAAAAGCGAAAAAGGTAATGGAAGAAGAATATAGTATTAATAGTAAATTGAATAGAAATGAATTAGGTGGAATCATTAGTAGTGCTGTAGCTGATAAACTCGAAGTTATTAGGCGTGGTAAAAAATGATAGAAAATGTTAAAAATTACAATCGAACACAAGAATGTGCTTGACTGCTAAATGTTTACTGAGGTATAATTTTTGAGAACAAACATAGGTTTTTAGAGTGGTTTTGGGAAAAGAATATTGATGAGATTTATAATAATAGCAAGACTATTAAATAAATTTTAGAAGGTGGTGCGAGAATGATTAACACTCAACACAACGAATCTGTAAATTCGTTCGAGAACATGACTGATGAGGAGATTGTCTTAGAGGCAAAAGAAAATGCTAACAACATCGCACTTGATTATCTTATTAATAAGTATCGTAATTTTGTTCGTGCGAAAGCGCGTTCATATTTTTTGATTGGTGCAGATCGTGAAGATATAATCCAAGAAGGAATGATTGGTTTATACAAAGCGATTCGTGACTTTCGCAATGATAAGTTATCCTCTTTTCGTGCGTTTGCGGAGTTATGCGTAACTAGGCAAATAATAACTGCGATAAAAACAGCTACTAGACAAAAACATATTCCGTTAAATTCTTATGTATCTTTAAATAAGCCGATTTATGATGAGGACTCTGATCGAACATTGTTGGATGTGCTATCAGGTACTAAAATTTCTGATCCGGAAGAGTTAGTTATCAGTCGTGAAGAGTTTATTGACATTGAAGCAAAAATGGGACAGATTCTCAGTGAATTAGAATGGAAAGTTTTGATGTCCTATTTAGATGGGAAATCTTATCAAGAAATCGCTGTTGATTTAGAACGTCATGTGAAATCAATTGATAATGCGTTGCAACGAGTGAAAAGAAAATTAGAACGTTACTTGGAAAAACGTGAAGATGATGATTTAAGCAGTGTCTATAACGGTTTAAATAATATTAATAAGCAGTTACATGGTTTTTGTGAAGGAATGCAGAAGAAATAAGACAGATTGTATGGTCTTATTTCTTTTTTTTGCGATTATTGTCGAATTTTTTAGATATTTCAACCCCTGATTAGTAAGTGAAATATGGTATAATATTCATATATGCATTATTTGTAAAGAAGAGTAGGAGGCTTTAATTTGGAACAAAATACGGTAGCGATTGTTTGTGGTGGAGGTCCGGCTCCGGGAATTAATAGTGTAATTAGTGCTGTAACTATTGAAGCTGATAAAAATGGTTGGAATGTTGTTGGAGTTTATGATGGATTTTCATATTTAGCACAAGGTGAACCTAAAACTGTAAAGTTGACCTATGATAATGTTAGTACAATTCATCTTCGTGGTGGTTGTATTTTACATATGGCACGTTTTAATCCAACGAAGAATGAAGCTGACTTAGAAAATGTAGTAAAAACACTAAGAGGTATGGGTGTTAATAATTTAGTAACTATTGGTGGCGATGATACTGCCTATTCGGCAGCAAAGGTTTCAGAATATGCTCGTAACTTAGGACAGCCGATAAATGTAGTTCATGTCCCGAAAACGATTGATAATGATTTGCCGTTGCCGGAGGGGGTGCCGACGTTTGGTTTTGAAACGGCGCGGCAATTTGGCGCGGCTGTTGTTAACAATCTAATGGAAGATGCACGTACTACTAATAATCGTTGGTATTTAGGAATTGCAATGGGGCGTACTGCGGGTCATTTGGCGCTGGGAATCGGACAAAGTGCGGGTGCGATTATTACTATTATTCCTGAAGATTTTAATAGTGAAAAAATTAGACTACAAGCAGTAATTGATATGTTGCTAGGAAGTATTGTAAAAAGATATTTAACCGATAGAAATTATGGTGTGGCAATTATTGCGGAAGGCGTTATTGAAAAAATTGAAAAAGATGATTTATGTTCGTTAGAAGAGTGTTGTCTAGATGAACATGGTCATATTAGATATGCAGAAATTGATTTTGGTGGATTGATAAAAAAACAATTAGTAAAAGAATTGAAAAAAATTGGCTTAAAAATTACGTTGGTAGATAAAGAAATTGGGTATGAATTAAGATGCGTACCACCGATTGCCTATGATATAGAATATACAAGAAGTCTTGGTTATGCTGCTTTTAATTACTTGGCTGATGGGCAGACTGATGCAATTGTGACAATGCAGTGTGGTGAAATTAAACCTTTAAAATTTGCGGAAATTTGTGATGCTATTACCGGAAAAACGGTGGTTCGAAGAGTTGATACAACTTCAATGCATTACAAAATAGCCCAAGAATATATGGTTAAGTTTGTTGAAGCTGATTTTACAGAAGATGATAAATGTCATAAAATAGCACAAGCCTTAAAGATGACGGCAGAAGAATTTAAAAATAAATATTCATATTTATTGGAGGTTTAAAAGAACACAAATTAGATGTTAATCGTCTAATTTGTGCTTTTTTATGAAAATTACATTATTAATAAGGAGCATAAACTATGTTGTGGATTATTGCGATAGTTTTAGGGGTAATACAAGGGATTGGTGAATTTTTACCGATTTCAAGTTCTGCACATTTAATAATAAGTAGGTGGCTTTTTGGTTGGGATGAGATTTTAAAAGGTGGCGGAAATATTGAAATAGCACTCGATGTGGCGTTGCATCTAGGCACATTGATTGCAGTATTACTCTATTTTTATCAAGATTGGATTGAAATGATTAAAGCCGGATTTAAAAATGGCTTAAAAACTAAAGATGGCAAAATGTTTTGGTATTTGATATTGGCCACTATTCCGGCGGGGGTAGTAGGCTTATTGTTAGAGCATAAAATTGAAGAAATTTTTCGTGGAGATATGTTGGTTATTGCAGCTGGGCTTGCTATTATGGGGGTTGTATTATATTTGGTTGATAAAATTTGCTTGCAAAAACTAACGTTGCAAAAAATAACATTAGCACAGGCTGTTATTATTGGTTGTTGCCAAACATTAGCCTTGATTCCTGGAGTTTCGCGATCAGGTATTACCATGACAACAGCTCGAGCACTTGGTTTTACGAGAGAAGCGGCGGCGAAGTTTTCTTTTTTCTTGGCAACACCTATTATTGCTGGAGCAGCGGTAAAACACTTTGCGGATATTATAACGCACTTATTTAATCCTTTGTTTTGGGTAGGGACTTTGGTTTCGGCGGTCGTAGGATTATTTTGTATTGGGTTTTTACTAAAATATCTACAAAAAAATAATTTTGCGATCTTTGCCCTTTACCGCATTGCCTTGTCGATTGTTATTGTGATAGTATATTACTATCGTTGAAAAATAAAATAAAAAAATACTTTACAAACCTAAAAACATGTGATAACATTATATCTTGTCACGAGGTAGTAAGTTTTATCGCGGGGTGGAGCAGTTGGTAGCTCGTCGGGCTCATAACCCGAAGGTCGCAGGTTCGAGTCCTGTCCCCGCAACCAAATATTTTTAAATTAATGCTGGTGTAGCTCAATTGGTAGAGCAGCTGACTTGTAATCAGCAGGTTGGGGGTTCAAGTCCTCTCGCCAGCTCCATATGGATGGGTTCCCGAGTGGCTAAAGGGAGCAGACTGTAAATCTGCCGGCTCTGCCTTCGTTGGTTCGAATCCAACCCCATCCACCATTTACACCGCGGGGTGGAGCAGTTGGTAGCTCGTCGGGCTCATAACCCGAAGGTCGCAGGTTCGAGTCCTGTCCCCGCAACCAAATGAAAATTGCTGATGTAGCTCAGTCGGTAGAGCGTATCCTTGGTAAGGATAAGGTCACCGGTTCAATCCCGGTCATTAGCTCCATAGATTGGCGGTGTAGCTCAGTTGGCTAGAGCATGCGGTTCATACCCGCAGTGTCCGGGGTTCAAATCCCTGTGCCGCCACCAAAAAACATAACCCCGTGAGGGGTTTTTCTGTTTGTAAAATAGTTATTTTAATAGTTATAAAAAATATAACTAAAAATAAAATACCCGGTAACGTGGACTATTGACAGCAAGACTTAAGTATGCTAGATTATATTAGTGACGTTAACAAGAAGTGTCATATTTACAGGTAAGAGGGGTGCGAAATATGCGCAATGCAGTTACATTGGCCTGTGTTGAATGTAAGCAACGCAATTATCAGACCAATAAAAACAAAAAGAACGATCCGGATAGATTAGAGTTCAACAAATACTGCAAGTTCTGCAAAAAACATACTTTACATAAAGAAACAAAATAGTTTCTTCATAAAGTAATGTAGGGGTATAGCTCAATTGGTAGAGTAGCGGTCTCCAAAACCGTTGGTTGTGGGTTCAAGTCCTACTGCCCCTGCCAGATGTTTATTGTAGTTGTAGTATGTTATGGGGATGTGAGAGCTTGGCTAGTCAAGAAACAGCAGTTCAAACTAGTGCTTCACGCTTTAAAAAGTTTTTTCGTGAAGTGAAAGCTGAAATGAAAAAAGTATCATGGCCGAACAAACAAGAACTGATTTCATATACTATTATAGTATTTGTAACGGTCCTTTTTGTTGTGGCGCTTATATGGTTATATGATGCTATTTTTACTAAAGTATTAGAGTATATTATACGATAACCGGTTAAGGGGGTGGGGGACGTAAGAAGTCGTCCCTTATAGTGATGGAATCCGAAAAAAAGTGGTATGTAATCCATACATATTCAGGCTATGAAAATAAAGTAAAAGCTAATCTTGAACGCAAAGTTCATTCAATGGGCATGGAAGATGAAATATTTCGTATTCTAGTGCCAATGGAAGATGAAGTTGAAATTAAAGATGGCAAAAAGAAAATAGCTAAAAAGAAAGTTTTCCCAGGGTATGCCTTGGTGGAAATGATTGTAACTGACAAGTCTTGGTATGTTGTTCGCAACACGCCGGGCGTAACAGGTTTTGTCGGGTCCGGCACTAAACCAATACCGTTAACTGATGCTGAAGTAAAACGTATTCTTAAATCTATGGGAATTGATGAGCTTAAATCGAAGTTTGACATTGAAGTTTCGCAAGCGGTTCGCATTAATTCCGGAGCATTTGAGAATTGGACTGCTACGGTAACGGAGATTTATCCTGAACGTAGTAAGATAAAAGTTGTAGTAAATATGTTTGGACGTGAAACTCCGGTAGAAGTTGATTTCACGCAAGTTGAAAAGATTTAAATGTTTTGTAAGGAGGTGTAATATAAATGGCTAAAAAAGTTGTTAAACTTGTAAAGTTGCAAGTACCTGCTGGTAAAGCTACTCCAGCGCCTCCGGTTGGTCCTGCACTTGGTCAAGCTGGTGTAAACATCATGGCTTTCGTTAAGGAGTTCAATGAAAGAACGGCTGCTCAAGCTGGTTTAATCATTCCAATTGAAATTAGCGTATTTGAAGATAGATCATTTACGTTCATTACAAAAACTCCTCCAGCAGCGGTATTACTTAAAAAAGCAGCTGGTATCGAAACAGCATCTGGCGAACCTAACAAGAAAAAAGTTGCTAAGTTGCCACGTGCTAAAGCTCGTGAAATTGCTGAAAGCAAAATGGAAGACTTAAATGCTGCTGATGTAGAAGCTGCTACTCGTATGATCGAGGGTACTGCTCGTAGTATGGGGATTGAAATCGTAGACTAATCTACCTTCAATTCTGTGGGAGGAAAAACCGTTATTACCACGAAAGGGGAAATTTAAAAATGGCTAAATTCGGTAAAAAATATCAAGAAGTAGCAAAACAAATCGAAGATAAACTATATGAAGTTGAAGAAGCGATTGATCTTGCTAAAAAAACAGCTACAGCTAAATTTGACGAAACAGTTGAATTTGCTGTTAAATTAGGTGTTGATCCTAAGCATGCTGATCAACAAGTTCGTGGTGCAGTTGTATTACCACATGGTACTGGTAAAACAAATCGCGTACTTGTATTCGCAAAAGGCGATAAATTGAAAGAAGCTGAAGCTGCCGGTGCTGATTATGCTGGTGCTGAAGAATTAGTAACTAAAATTCAAGGAGGCTGGGCAGACTTTGATGTTGCTGTAGCTACTCCTGACATGATGGGCTTAGTTGGCCGTCTAGGTAAAATCCTTGGTCCTAAAGGCTTAATGCCTAACCCTAAAGTTGGTACTGTAACTTTAGATGTTGCTCGCGCAATAAATGAAATTAAAGCAGGTAAAATTGAGTACCGTACAGATAAAGCTGGTAATATCCATGCTCCAATCGGTAAGGTTTCATTCGATAGTGAGAAACTCGTAGAGAATTTCTACACCCTGATGGATACATTAATTAAGGTTAAACCTTCTGCTGCAAAAGGGCAATATGTACGTTCTGTAACAGTTAGTACAACTATGGGCCCTGGCATCAAGATTAACCCTCTAAAAGCTGCCGGCAAATAAGGCGTAAATTTAATAAAGAATTTAAGGCTGTAGAAAGCAGGTATTGATAATGGATTGTTCCGCCTGCCGAGGTCGGAGTTTTTAGAGATGGCGTTGCCATTTACGACCTCCGGTATACTGCCGTGAGGTCGTTTTTTAATGTTCTTAAAATATGAAAGGAGGTGTAGTCCATGGCTGTAACTTCAGCGAAAATAGCAGCAGTTGCCGAGTTGAAAGAAAAGTTGAGCGCCAGTAAAGGTGTTGTTTTAACTGACTATCGCGGTTTAACAGTTGCTCAGGATACTAAACTTCGTTCTAAATTGCGTGAAGCTGGTGTAGAGTATCGTGTTGTAAAAAATACAATGACTCGTATTGCCGCTAACGAAATTGGCATAGATGGTTTAGATAGCTATCTTGAAGGACCGACAGCTATTGCTATATCTGAGACTGATCCTGTTGCTCCAGCTAAAATTATTGCTGAGTTTGTTAAAGAACATAAGCTTAAAGTTTTAGGTGTTAAAGCAGGTTTAGTTGAAGGCAAAGTAATAGACGCTGCCGGTGTTAAAGCCTTAGCGGAATTGCCACCACGCGAAGTTCTTATTGCACAAGTACTTGCTGGAATGCAATCCCCAATCGTTGGTCTTGTCAACGTATTACAAGGTTCTATCCGCAATGTTGTTTATGCGCTTGACGCAGTGCGTCAACAAAAAGAATCTGCATAAAGCATGGTTCTAAATTAAATTAAAATTATTTAAATTTTGGAGGTATATTAAAATGACTAAAGAAGAAATTATGCAAGCCATTGAGAACATGACTGTTCTTGAATTATCCGAGCTAGTAAAAGCTCTTGAAGAAAAATTCGGTGTATCCGCTGCTGCTCCTGTAGCTGTAGCTGCTGCTCCTGCTGCTGCTGGTGCTGCTGCTGAAGAAAAAACTGAATTCGATGTTATCTTAACTAATGCTGGTGCTAGCAAAATCAACGTAATTAAAGTTGTTCGCGAAATCACTGGCTTAGGTCTTAAAGAAGCTAAAGAAATCGTAGATGGCGCTCCTAAAGCTATTAAAGAAAAAGTTGCTAAAGCTGATGCTGATGCAATGAAAGCTAAACTTGAAGAAGCTGGCGCAACTGTTGAAGTTAAATAATTTCAACTAAAATAGAAAATTAAAGAGTACCGTCCGGTACTCTTTAATTTTTTTTAAATAAACTAATCTATAGATTGACAAAAAAATAATATTATGATAGCATTATTTAATGCGACGTGTATTATCACTAAGCAAGACATAAATATGATAATATTTATGATAAAGACAAATTAACTTAGGTATGACATATCATGGTAGGAATATAATACGCTGGAGAATGACGGTTTGTCTATCAATAAAGTAGCAAGGTAATAACTCAAATAGTAGCCTTGCCTTTTTTCGTATTCTACAAAACGGATTATAATGACTGCTATTTTGGTATGTTTAAGTTTAGTCAAATTGGGCTAAGGGGTGAAGGATTTAATGTTCAATCCTGTTCCGGTGGGCAAGAGAATCAGGTATAGCTATGCTAAAATCAAAGAAGTATTAGATATGCCCAACCTTATTGAAATTCAAAAGAATTCGTATGACTGGTTTTTAAAAGAAGGATTACAAGAGATTTTTTATGATGTATCTCCAATCCAAGATTTTACTGGTAATTTGGTATTATCTTTTGAAAACTTCAATTTAGGTGAGGCAAAATACGATGTTGAAGAGTGCAAGGAACGTGATGTTACCTATGCGGCTCCACTTCGTGTTGGTGTTCGTTTAATCAATCGTGAAACTGGTGAAATTAAAGAGCAAGAAGTATTTATGGGTGATTTTCCGTTGATGACCGATAATGGTACATTCATTATCAATGGTGCAGAACGTGTTATTGTCAGCCAACTTGTGCGTTCACCAGGAGCTTATTATGGTGAAACAATTGATACTAGTGGTAAAAAATTATTTAATGCAACAGTAATTCCTAATAGAGGCGCTTGGCTGGAATTGGAAACTGATGCAAATGACGTTATTTCGGTACG
This sequence comes from Negativicutes bacterium, assembly GCA_018052945.1. Lineage (NCBI taxonomy): Bacteria > Bacillati > Bacillota > Negativicutes > Negativicutes bacterium. Next base: position 43,363 of record JAGPMH010000001.1, read on the forward strand.
AGTTGACAGAACTCGTAAGCTTCCGGTAACTGTATTAATCCGTGCACTGGGCTATGCGTCTGATGCTACTATCTCTGAATTATTTGGAGATGATGTTAGAATTCGCGCTACATTAGAACGTGATAATACTGCATCGAGAGAAGAAGCTTTAGTTGAAATTTACAAAAGATTGCGCCCAGGTGAACCGCCAACAGTTGACAATGCAACGCAATTATTAGAGTCGTTGTTTTTTGACCCAAAACGTTATGATCTAGCTACTGTTGGTCGTTATAAGTTAACGAAAAAATTAGGTTGGAAAAGAAGATTGTTGGGTAAAACTCTTTATCAACCTATTGTCGATAAAGAAACTGGAGAAATTATTCTTCAGGCTGATATTGTTTTAGATGAAGAAGTTTTAGAAAATCTTGATGAAAAAGCAGTATTTGGCGAAAATGAAGTAATTGAAGTAAAAGTCAAAAATAAAGATGGCGAAGCTGTAAAAATGCTTTGTACTCCTACTTTGCCTTATGCTCATAGAACCATTACTAGAGAAGATGTAATTGCTTCAATTAGCTATTTATTAAATTTAATGGATGGCTATGGTAATACTGATGATATTGACCATTTAGGTAATAGAAGATTACGTTCCGTCGGTGAATTATTACAAAATCAATTTAGAATTGGTTTGTCCCGTATGGAAAGAGTTGTAAAAGAGCGAATGACTATTCAAGATGTGGATATTATAACACCACAAGCTTTAATAAATATTCGTCCGGTTGTGGCGGCAATCAAAGAATTCTTTGGTTCTAGCCAGTTATCGCAGTTTATGGATCAAACTAATCCACTAGCTGAATTAACTCACAAACGTCGTTTAAGTGCGCTAGGCCCTGGTGGTCTTAGCCGTGAACGTGCCGGGTTCGAAGTACGTGACGTACATCATTCTCATTATGGTCGGATGTGTCCAATTGAAACACCAGAGGGACCTAATATCGGCTTGATTGGTTCATTATCTACTTATGGTCGAATTAATGAATTTGGTTTTATTGAAACGCCTTATCGCAAAGTCGATAAAGCAAATAAAAGAGTTACTGATGATGTTCGATATCTGACAGCAGATGAAGAAGATGAAATGACAGTAGCACAGGCTAATGTGCCATTGACTAAAGATAGCTGGTTTGCGGATGAACGGGTAACTGCACGTCACAAGCATGATACTTTGTTGATTCCGGGTGAAAATGTTGATTATATGGACGTATCACCACGCCAAGTTGTGTCAATTGCAACAGCGATGATACCATTCTTAGAAAATGATGATGCGAATCGTGCCTTAATGGGTGCGAACATGCAACGTCAAGCGGTGCCATTACTTCGTACTCAAGCTCCATTGGTTGGAACTGGTATGGAATACAAAGCGGCACGTGATTCCGGCGTAGTTATTTTAGCGAAAAATGCCGGAGTTGTAGAAAAAGTTACAGCGGTAGAAATTCACGTTAGAACTGATAATGGTAAATTAGATACTTATAAATTATTAAAGTATCTTCGTTCGAATCAAGGCACTTGCATCAACCAAAGACCGATTATTTATAAAGGTGAAAGAGTTGAAAAAGGGCAAGTGTTAGCAGATGGTCCTGCTACCGATAATGGTGAATTGGCACTAGGCTTTAATGTGTTGGTTGCCTTTATGCCATGGGAAGGGTATAACTACGAGGATGCGATTTTACTTAGCGAAAAGCTAGTAAAAGAAGATGTCTTTACATCAATTCATATTGAAGAATATGAATGTGATGCTCGTGATACTAAACTTGGACCGGAAGAAATAACAAGAGATATCCCAAATGTAGCGGAAGAAGCACTACGTGATCTTGATGATAGAGGAATTATTAGAATTGGTGCGGAAGTTCGTCCGGGTGATATTTTAGTAGGTAAAGTAACGCCAAAAGGTGAAACAGAACTTACTGCTGAAGAAAGATTATTAAGAGCGATTTTCGGTGAAAAAGCTCGTGAGGTTCGTGATACGTCCTTAAGAGTTCCGCATGGTGAAGCTGGGAAAATTGTTGACGTAAAAGTATTTAGCCGTGAAAATGGTGATGAATTGTCACCAGGGGTAAATCATTTAGTAAGAGTTTATATTGCTCAAAAACGTAAAATTTCTGAAGGCGATAAAATGGCTGGTCGTCACGGTAACAAAGGTGTTGTTTCGCGGATTATGCGTGAAGAAGATATGCCGTTCTTACCAGATGGGACGCCAGTACAAATTGTGTTAAATCCATTAGGCGTACCGTCACGGATGAACATCGGACAGGTTTTAGAAACACATCTTGGTATGGCTGCGGCAACTTTAGGGATGCAAATTAAAGCTGGCGACCTTGGTGTTGCTGATAAATTACGCAAATTAGGTTACGATGTTGATACTCATGGTCTACCAAAACCAGATTTAGCAGGGATTCATATTTCAACACCGGTATTTGATGGTGCTAAAGAAAGTGAAGTCTTTGCAACATTAAAAGCAGCGGGATTAGCTGATAATGGTAAAACGGTGCTTTATGATGGTAGAACCGGTGAAGCCTTTGATAATAATGTCACTGTTGGTTATGTATATATGCTTAAATTAGCCCATTTGGTTGATGATAAAATTCATGCCAGATCAACAGGCCCATACTCCTTAGTAACACAACAACCGTTGGGTGGTAAAGCTCAATTTGGTGGACAACGCTTTGGAGAGATGGAGGTTTGGGCATTAGAAGCTTATGGTGCAGCTTATACACTACAAGAATTATTAACTGTTAAATCAGATGATGTTGTTGGGCGTGTTAAGACTTATGAAGCCATTGTAAAAGGTGAAAATGTTCCTGAACCAGGGGTGCCGGAATCATTTAAAGTTCTTATCAAAGAATTGCAAAGTATTGGTCTAGATATTAAAATACTTTCTGAAGATGCTCAAGAAATTTTAATTCGTGACACTGATGACGATATTGTTGAAATGGCTAAAGCATTAGAATTACCGGTAGAAGGCATTGAAGCATTAGGTAAAGTTACAGAAACTAAAAAACCTGTAGAGCAAGTTGATAATTATGATAAAAATGATGAAGCTGAGCCAATTGAAGATGATCTTGATATTATTGCTGAAATGATTGAATTAGACAGCGATGATTTAAAAGAAGAGTAAAAAGTTAATAAAATTAGATTTTAAAGATAATTCGAAGATGACTTCGAATATATAGAAGGGAGTGACACCCCCTTGTTGGATGTAAACAATTTTGATTCTATGCGGATTGGACTTGCGTCGCCGGAAAAAATAAGAACTTGGTCGCATGGGGAAGTTAAAAAACCGGAAACAATCAATTACCGTACCTTAAAACCAGAGCGTGAGGGTTTATTTTGTGAAAAAATATTTGGACCAACTCGTGATTGGGAATGTCATTGTGGAAAATATAAACGCATTCGTTATAAAGGTATAGTTTGTGATCGTTGTGGCGTTGAAGTTACCAGATCAAAAGTTAGACGTGACCGAATGGGTCATATTGAGTTAGCAGCTCCTGTATCGCATATTTGGTATTTCAAGGGAATACCAAGCCGTATGGGCTTAATTTTAAATATTTCACCAAGATCGCTAGAAAAAGTATTATACTTTGCATCATATATAGTACTTGATCCAGGTGATACGCCACTTCGCAAATATGAATTATTAAATGAAAATGAATACCGTGAAAACCGCGATAAATATGGTGCAACTTTTAAAGTAGGCATGGGCGCTGAAGCGGTTAAAAAACTTCTGGAAGAATTAGATCTTGAAGAAATGAGCAAAGAATTGCGTCAAGAACTAAAAGAGGTTAGCGGTCAACGTAAAATTAAAGCAATTCGCCGTTTAGAAGTTGTAGAGGCGTTCCGTAAATCTGGCAATCGCCCTGATTGGATGATTTTAGATGTAGTTCCGGTAATTCCACCGGAACTGCGTCCAATGGTGCAATTAGATGGTGGCAGATTTGCTACTTCTGATTTAAATGATTTATATCGTCGAGTAATTAATCGTAATAATCGTTTAAAAAGATTATTGGATTTAGGTGCACCTGATATTATTGTGCGTAATGAAAAGCGGATGCTTCAAGAAGCGGTAGATGCTTTGATTGACAATGGTCGTCGTGGTCGACCGGTTACTGGTCCGGGAAATCGCCCGCTTAAATCTCTTAGTGATATGCTAAAAGGAAAGCAAGGTCGTTTCCGTCAAAACTTATTAGGTAAACGTGTTGACTACTCTGGTCGTTCCGTTATCGTAGTAGGACCGGAACTTAAATTGCATCAATGTGGTTTACCAAAAGAAATGGCCTTAGAGTTATTTAAGCCATTTGTAATGAAAAAATTAGTAAATGCTGGTCATGCTCATAATATCAAAAGTGCAAAACGCATGGTTGAACGAATTAGACCAGAAGTTTGGGATGTTTTAGAAGAAGTAATCAAAGAACATCCGGTATTATTAAACCGTGCACCAACCTTGCATAGATTAGGTATTCAAGCTTTTGAACCGATTCTAACTGAAGGTAGAGCACTTAAACTTCATCCATTGGTTTGTACGGCATATAATGCTGACTTTGATGGTGACCAAATGGCAATCCATTTACCATTGTCTGCAGAAGCACAAGCTGAAGCTAGGTTGTTAATGTTGTCAGCACATAATATTTTATCGACTAAAGATGGTCGTCCGGTTGCTGTTCCGACGCAGGATATGGTCTTAGGGGCATATTACTTAACAATTGAGAAACCAGGCGCTATTGGTGAAAATAAAGTATTTACTGGTATTAATGAAGCATTGTTAGCTTACCATGAAAAAGAATTATCATTACAAGCTAAAATAAAAGTTCGTGATGATAAATATGGTTTAGTGACTACAACGCTTGGCCGGATGATCTTTAATGAAAGTTTACCGGAAGGTGTTAAATATTATTATCAAGAAGAAGATGGTTGGCATCTTGGTATCTTGATGGATAAAAAACAATTAGGAATATTAGTTGGTAATTGTTATCGTAAATATGGTAACGCTATAACAGCAGTAATGTTAGATAAAGTTAAAAAACTGGGTTATTCATTTGCTTGTCGTGCTGGTATGACTGTAGCAATTGCAGATATTATCATTCCTGAAGAAAAAGTTGGTATTTTAAAATCAACGGAAGAGCAAGTTAAGAATATTGAGAAACAATATCGTCGTGGTCTGATTACCGATGATGAAAGATACAAAAAAACAATTGAGCTATGGACTAAAGCTACTGATGATGTAACAGCAGCAATGATGAACAATCTTGATCGCTTTAATCCAATTTATATGATGGCTAACTCTGGAGCCCGCGGTAATATCCAACAGATTCGTCAGTTAGCAGGTATGCGTGGATTAATGGCTGATCCATCGGGTCGCATTATCGACTTACCAATCAAAGCTAATTTCCGTGAAGGTTTAACAGTATTAGAGTACTTTATTTCAACACATGGTGCCCGTAAAGGTCTGGCCGATACAGCACTAAGAACAGCCGATTCCGGTTACTTGACTCGTCGTCTGGTAGACGTAGCACAAGATGTTATCGTTAGAGAAGATGACTGTGATGTAGTTGGTATAAACTTAGTTCGTGAAAGAGCGAAGTTGGCAAAAACTAGTACTGGGGCAATTGCTGTATTGAAAGATTCATTAATGGGACGGTTACTGGCAAATGAAATAGTAAGCCCACAAACTGGTGCAGTTTTATTTGAAGCAGAAACAGTTATTGATGAAGCTATGCTCAATATTATTGGTGAAAATGCGGTGCCGGAAATTGTTGTCAGAGGTACTGCTACTGAGTATGAAAGTGATGTTAGTAATGCCGTTACTACAGAAACAATAACTTTAGGAGCGCCGGAAGAACATGTTCGCGATACTATCAAAAAATCAATGATTCGCGAAATGTTAGGAAAAAATACTACTAAAGCGGTAGTTGATAAATCCGGGGTGAAAATTGTTCCGGCCAATGTTCCTTTAACAGAAGAGCATATTGAGGCTATTTTAGCTAGTGATGCTAGAGAAGTTAAAGTAAGAAATAACAACATTCGCGGTATTGAAGTAAAAGCTATTATGGACGGCGCCGCTGTGATTGAAAGATTAAAAGATCGAATTGTTGGTAGGGTTTTAGCTGAAGATATCATTGATCCTGAAACTAATGAAGTGATTGCTTCATTAAATCAAGAAATTGATGAAGAAATGGCAGATAAAATTACCGCTGTGCGTAAAACTGTAACAATTCGTTCAGTATTAACTTGTAAATCACAATTTGGTGTATGTATAAAATGTTACGGTCGTAACTTGGCGACTGGCAATCAAGTTGATATTGGTGAGGCTGTTGGTATTATTGCAGCTCAATCAATCGGTGAGCCAGGAACACAACTTACAATGCGTACATTCCATACTGGTGGTGTTGCCGGGGAAGATATCACACAAGGTTTACCGAGGGTCGAAGAGTTATTTGAGGCTCGTAAACCGAAACGCCAATCAATTATTACTGAAGTTTCTGGTAAAGTTGAAATAAAAGAATTAAAAGGACAACGTAAAGTTACGGTTCAACCTGATGATTCTGAAGAGCGAGTTTACCAAATCCCTTATGGGGCGCGTATTATTGTTAAAGAAGGCGAAGTGATTGAAGCCGGTGATCGAATCACTGAAGGATCTATAAATCCACATGATATGTTAAGAGTCTGTGGACTAAGAGCCGCACAACGTTACTTAGTATATGAAGTTCAAAAGGTTTACAAATCACAAGGTGTTGAAATTAATGATAAACACATTGAGGTTATGGTAAGACAAATGCTTCATAAAGTAAAAGTTGAAGAGTCCGGTGATACTGATTTCTTACCGGGTGAATATATTGATGTTAATAACTTTGAAGCAGAAAATGCGAAAGCAATTGAGATTGATGGTGAGCCGTCAGTAGCGAGACCTATTTTACTAGGTATCACAAAAGCGTCACTAGCAACAGATTCCTTCTTATCAGCAGCATCATTCCAAGAAACTACTAGAGTTTTAACAGATGCAGCGATAAAAGGTAAAGTTGACCCATTATTAGGCTTGAAAGAAAACGTTATCATTGGTAAGTTAGTTCCGGCCGGTACTGGAATGAGTAGATATCGTAATATTAAAATAATTAAAGATGGTACAGAAGAAGAAGAAACTACTGTAGCTGAATAATAATTGATAGCATAGACGATAAAGATTGTTGCAAAACACTTTATTGTTTATGCTATTTTTTCTATATTAAAATATTTAATGAATAGTACTAATTAATATAATTTAGAAGATAAAATTAATTTTGAAAAATCTTTGCGCTAGATATTGATAAACGTAGTATTTATATGGACAAAACATAGAAATGAAACACGCCGCTCCGTGGGTATAAAAACAACTGATATAGCAAGGAATAAAGGTGATTTTTTTATAAGAAAATTTGTTGACAATGTCTTTTGCGAGTGTTAATATATAAAAGTGTCTATGAGAGGTATAGCATTACTCTATAAAAATAGGGGAGTGAAGTGGATGATACTTGACACATTTAAGGGCTCCAAGAAAGTTATTGGCGTCAAACAAGCTACAAAAGCTATCAGTAAAGACATTGCTGAAAGAGTTTTTATTGCAAGCGATGCGGAACCAAGAGTGGTAAAACAATTAAAAGAGCTTTGTACTGAAAAAAACATTGCCATTGATTGTAGTATTACGATGGCTGAGCTTGGAAAAGCTTGTGCCATTGAGGTTGGGGCAGCTGCAGTAGTGATAACAAAGTAGCTTCAGATTGTTAAATACTGTGTTGTAAAAGATGCAGTTATTAAATAATAAATCTTTTTTTTGAGGAAGGAGGTGCAGGTATGCCTACAATTAACCAATTAGTACGTAAAAGTAGAGAAAGTTTAGTAAAAAAATCTACTGCTCCAGCTTTGAAGGAATGTCCACAAAAGCGTGGTGTTTGTACAAGAGTATATACAACTACTCCTAAAAAACCTAACTCAGCGTTAAGAAAAGTTGCGAGAATTAGGTTGACTAACGGAATAGAAGTAACTGCTTATATTCCAGGTATTGGACATAACCTACAAGAACATAGTGTTGTTCTTATTAGAGGTGGCAGGGTTAAAGATTTACCAGGGGTTCGTTATCACATCGTTCGCGGTGCGTTAGATACAGCTGGTGTTCAAAATCGTAACCAAGGTAGATCAAAATATGGTGCTAAACGCGCTAAAAAGAAATAATTAATTAGATAATATTCATTTTTGGAAGAAGGAGGGTTAATATGCCAAGAAAAGGCCCTGTTACTAAACGTGACGTGTTACCGGATCCGGTGTACAACTCTAAAGTACTTACTAAGTTTATCAACAAAGTTATGTTGTCTGGTAAAAAAGGTGTTGCTGAAAAAGTTGTATATGACGCGTTTGAAAATATTAGAGCTAAAACTGGTAAAGATCCATTAGAAGTTTTTGAAACTGCACTAAAAAATGTAATGCCTGTTTTAGAAGTACGTGCTCGCCGTGTTGGTGGTGCTAACTATCAAGTTCCTGTAGAAGTTCGTCCTGACCGTCGTATGACACTTTGTATTCGTTGGATTGTTAACTATTCAAGATTACGTGGTGAAAAAACAATGTGTGAAAGACTTTCTGCTGAACTTTTAGATGCAGCTAATAATACTGGTGCATCTATTAAGAAAAAAGAAGATACACATAAAATGGCAGAAGCTAATAAAGCATTTGCACATTATCGTTGGTAAAATATTTACCTTATAGTAAGGAGCGATGTTAGTGGCTAGACAGTTTTCTCTAGAAAAAACGAGAAACATAGGAATTATGGCGCATATCGATGCCGGTAAAACCACTACTACTGAGCGTATTCTGTTCTATACAGGTAGAGTACATAAAATAGGTGAGGTTCATGATGGCGGTGCTACTATGGACTGGATGGTGCAAGAGCAAGAAAGAGGTATTACAATTACTTCTGCTGCAACAACTTGTCAATGGAATGATCATCGTATAAACATCATTGATACACCTGGACACGTGGACTTTACTGTTGAGGTAGAACGTTCGTTGAGGGTACTTGATGGTTCGGTTGCGGTATTCTGTGCTAAGGGTGGGGTTGAACCTCAATCTGAAACAGTATGGCGTCAAGCTGATAAATATGGCGTACCTCGTATGGCGTACGTAAACAAGATGGATATATTAGGTGCTGATTTTTATAATGTTGTTGAAATGATGAAAACTCGCCTGGGAGCAAATCCTGTTCCATTACAATTGCCAATCGGTTCTGAAGATGTTTTCAAAGGTATGGTTGATCTTGTCGAAATGAAAGCTGTTATTTATACTGATGACCTTGGCAAAACAAGTGAAGCTGCTGAGATTCCTGAAGAAATGAAGGATGATGCTGAACTTTATCGTCAAAACTTACTTGATGCTGTCGCTGAGAGTGATGACGAATTAATGATGAAATATCTTGAAGGTGAAGAAATTACGGCAGAAGAAATTAAAGCAGCAATTCGTAAAGCTACAATTGCTTGCAAAATGACTCCTGTTTTATGTGGTTCTTCTTATAAAAACAAAGGTGTTCAACCAATGCTTGATGCAGTAGTTGATTACATGCCTTCACCGATTGACATTCCAGCTATTAAAGGTGTTGATCCTGACACTGGTGCTGAGGATAAACGTGAAGCTAGTGATGATTTACCTTTCTCAGCGTTAGCTTTTAAAATTATGGCTGACCCTTATGTTGGTAAATTGGCATTCTTTAGAGTTTACTCCGGTACATTGGCTTCGGGCTCTTATGTGTTTAACTCCACTAAGGGTAAAAAAGAACGTATCGGTCGAATTCTACAAATGCATGCAAATCGTCGTGAAGAAATCGAAATGGTTTACACTGGTGATATTGCAGCTGCAGTTGGTTTAAAAGACACAGTAACTGGTGATACACTTTGCGATGATAAAGCGCCAATCATCTTAGAATCAATGGTGTTCCCAGAGCCGGTTATCTCCGTTGCTGTTGAACCTAAAACAAAAGCTGACCAAGAAAAAATGAGCATTGCGCTTACTAGATTGGCAGAAGAAGATCCTACTTTCCGCATGAGTACAGACCAAGAAACTGGTCAATGTATCATCGCCGGAATGGGTGAATTACATCTTGAAATCATCGTTGACCGTATGTTAAGAGAGTTTAAAGTGGATTGTACAGTAGGTAAGCCTCAAGTAGCTTATCGCGAAACAATTCGTAAACAAGTTAAAACAGAAGGTAAATTCGTTCGCCAATCCGGCGGTCGTGGTCAATATGGTCACTGTGTACTTGAACTTTATCCTCAAGAACCTGGTCAAGGCTTTACTTTTGAAAACAAAGTTGTCGGTGGGGCAATTCCAAAAGAATATATTAGCCCAATCGAAGCTGGTATCAAAGAAGCAATGGAAAATGGTGTTGTAGCCGGTTATCCGATGGTTGATATCAAGGTTGTTGTAATCGATGGTTCTTATCATGATGTTGACTCCTCAGAAATGGCATTTAAAATTGCCGGTTCAATGGGCTTCAGAGCAGGTGCTCAAAAAGCTACACCGGTATTGTTAGAGCCATATATGAAAGTTGAAGTAGTTGTTCCAGAAGAATATATGGGTGACGTTATTGGTGATTTAAACTCCAGACGTGGACGCATTGACGGTATGGAAGCACGTGCCGGTGCGCAAGTTATCAAATCTTTCGTACCACTTTCCGAAATGTTCGGATATGCAACTGACCTACGTTCTAAAACACAAGGTCGTGGTAACTACTCCATGGAAATTTCACATTATGATGAAGTACCTAAAAATATTTCAGAAGCTATTGTCGCTAAAAATAAAGGCGAATAAGCAGATAATTAAGGAGGATTTAAACAATGGCAAAACAAAAGTTTGAAAGAACAAAACCACATGTAAACATTGGTACAATTGGTCACGTTGACCATGGTAAAACTACTTTAACAGCAGCTATCACAAGAGTATTATCAAAAACTGGTGGCGCTGAATTCTTAGGCTACGACATGATCGATAAAGCTCCAGAAGAAAGAGAACGTGGTATTACAATCAATACTTCCCACGTTGAATATGAAACTTCAAAACGTCATTACGCACATGTTGACTGCCCAGGACATGCTGACTATGTTAAAAACATGATCACTGGTGCTGCTCAAATGGATGGCGCGATTTTAGTTGTAAGTGCAGCTGATGGTCCGATGCCACAAACTCGTGAGCACATTCTTCTTTCTCGTCAAGTTGGCGTACCTGCAATGGTAGTTTTCTTAAACAAAGCTGACATGGTTGATGATGCTGAACTTATGGAATTAGTTGAAATGGAAGTTCGTGAACTTCTTTCCAGCTATGAATTCCCTGGCGATGACATTCCTGTAGTTTCCGGTTCTGCGTTAAAAGCTTTAGAAGGCGATGCTGAATATGAAGCGAAAATCGTTGAACTTATGGATGCAGTTGATGAATATATCCCAACTCCAACTCGTGATACTGACAAAACTTTCTTAATGCCAGTTGAGGACGTTTTCACAATCACAGGTCGTGGTACTGTTGCTACTGGCCGTGTTGAACGTGGCGAAATCAAAGTTGGTGATGTGATAGAAATCGTTGGTATGGCTGAAGAGTCCAAACAAACTACTATCACTGGTGTAGAAATGTTCCGTAAATTACTTGATTCTGCAGTAGCAGGTGACAATATCGGTGCATTACTTCGTGGTGTTGAACGTAAAGATATCGAACGTGGTCAAGTTCTTGCGAAACCAGGTTCAATTAAACCTCATACTAAATTCAAAGGTGAAGTTTACGTATTATCCAAAGAAGAAGGTGGACGTCATACTCCATTCTTCACTAACTACCGTCCACAGTTCTACTTCCGTACAACTGACGTTACTGGCGTAGTTAACTTACCTGAAGGTGTTGAAATGGTTATGCCTGGCGACAACATCCAAATGTCAATCGAACTTATCACTCCAATCGCTGTAGAAGTTGGTCTTCGTTTCGCTATCCGCGAAGGTGGCCGTACAGTAGGCGCTGGTGTTGTAACTTCAATTGAAGAGTAATTCAATGTTTATTGTAGGGACGATTTTCGTCCCTACAATAAAGTTATGTAAGACCCTAATGCGATGACGTGAAAGATTGCTTACGGGGTAAGGGAACTTTCACGGAGAAATGTCCGTTCTAGAAACTGGGCGATAAGGAGGAAATAAAATGTCTAAACAACAAAAAATTAGAATTCGTTTAAAAGCATACGATCATAAAGCTCTTGATCAAAGTGCTGTTAAAATTGTTGATACTGCTAAAAGAACTGGTGCAATGGTATCAGGTCCAATCCCACTTCCTACGGAAAAAAATATTTTCACAATATTACGTTCTCCACACGTTAATAAAGACTCACGTGAGCAATTTGAAATGCGTACTCATAAACGTCTAATTGATATACTTGAGCCAACATCCAAAACGGTAGATGCTTTAATGCGTTTGGATTTACCGGCTGGTGTGGATATCGAAATCAAACTGTAGGAGGAGGTGGCATTAATGGCTAAAGCAATTTTAGGAAAAAAACTTGGTATGACTCAAATATTTACTGAAGAAGGTAAAGTTGTTCCAGTTACGGTTGTTGAATCTGGTAAAACTGTTGTACTTCAAAACAGAACAATTGAAAATGATGGTTATAATGCGGTTCAATTAGGTTTCGGCGCAATTAAAGATAAAAAGGTTACAAGTCCAATGAAAGGTCATTTTGCGAAAGCTGGTGCTGCACCAGTAAAATTTATTCGTGAAATGCGCTTATCTAGTCCTTCTGAATATAATGCTGGTGATGTAATTAGCGTTGACATATTTGAAGCAGGTGAACTAGTTGATGTTACTGGTACATCTAAAGGTAAAGGTTTTGCCGGCGGTATTAAACGTCATAACTTTGCTCGTGGTCCAATGGGACATGGTTCCAAATCACATCGTGAACCAGGTTCAACTGGTGCGATGATGAGTGGTGGCGGCGGTAAAGTACTAAAAGGTAAAAAATTACCTGGACGTATGGGGCATGAAAAAGTTACCGTGCAACGTTTGAGCATTGTAAGAGTAGATGCAGAACGTAATCTAGTGTTAATTAAAGGTGCTATTCCTGGTGCTAAGGGTAGCTTCGTAGTTATTAAAAATACTATTAAACCTAAGAAATAAGCTCTTTGGAGTTCGAAAGGAGGATGTGCTATATGCCAAAAGTAGCAGTTTATGATATCGCTGGTAAACAAGCCGGTGAAATCGAATTAAATGAAAGCGTATTTGGTGTTGAGGTTAATGAAGCATTGCTTCACCAAGCTGTTGTAATGCAACTTGCAAGTCAACGTCTTGGAACACACTCAACAAAAACAAGAGGTTTAGTTCGCGGTGGTGGCCGTAAACCTTGGAAACAAAAAGGTACAGGTCGTGCACGTGCGGGTAGCACTCGTTCACCTATTTGGGTAGGTGGTGGTGTTACATTTGGCCCACAACCACGTTCTTATGCGTTTAAAATGCCTAGAAAACAACGTCGTTTAGCTCTTAAGTCAGCATTATCTGCTAAACTTACAGAAGGCGAAATAGTTGTTGTTGATAGTGTTAATTTTGAACAACCTAAAACAAAAAATGTTGTACAAATGTTAAATGACTTTAGTGCTGCAAGCAGTAAAGCTCTTATTATTACAGCGGACATTATCGATAGTGTTGAAAAATCTTCTCGTAATATCCCAGGTGTTAAAGCAATTGGCTCACAAGGCTTAAATGTTTATGACATTTTATATCATGATAAAGTTTTCATTACTAAAGATGCAGTTACCCGCATTGAGGAGGTGCTTGCGTAATGGCAAATGCACGCGATATTTTAGTTCGCCCTCTTATTACTGAGAAAACTACAATGTTAATGCAAGAAGGTAAATATGCATTCGTTGTAGCTAAAACTGCAAACAAAATTGAAATAGCTAAGGCTGTTGAAACAGTATTTAACGTTAAAGTATTAGCTGTTAATACTTTAAATGTAATGGGTAAAACTAAGCGTATGGGTCGCCACGAAGGCAAACGTCCGGACTACAAAAAAGCTATTGTAAAGCTTGCTCCAGGCGAACGTATCGAGTTTTTTGAAGGCGTATAATCGCTAAGTTTTTTGAAAAGGAGGTAAACCAATGGCAGTAAAAAGTTTTAAACCATATGCTCCGAGTAGAAGATTTATGACAGTAGCTAGTTTCGATGAAATTACTACTGACAAACCGGAGAAATCATTAGTTGAGCGCTTGCAAAAACACGCTGGTCGTAATAACCAAGGTCGCTTAACTGTTAGACATCAAGGCGGTGGACATAAACGCCTTTATAGAATAATTGACTTCAAACGTAACAAAGATGGTATTCCAGCTAAAGTTGCAACTGTTGAGTATGATCCTAACCGTTCAGCTCGTATTGCACTTTTAAATTATGCTGATGGTGAAAAACGCTACATTTTAGCACCTAACGGTCTAAAAGTTGGCGACACTATTGTAAGTGGTCCAGAGTCTGATATTAAAGTAGGTAATGCTTTACCTATTAAAAATATTCCAGTTGGTACTATGCTTCATAATATTGAACTTAAAATCGGTAAAGGTGGACAATTAGTTCGCTCTGCTGGTACAGGTGCTCAATTAATGGCAAAAGAGGGCGATTATGCACTTCTTAGAATGCCATCAGGTGAGTTAAGAAAAGTTCATATTAACTGTAAAGCAACAATTGGTTTAGTTGGTAACCATGAACATGAAAATATTACAATTGGTAAAGCTGGCCGTTCTCGTTGGTTAGGTATAAGACCTGCTAACCGCGGTGTTGCAATGAACCCTAATGACCATCCACATGGTGGTGGTGAAGGTCGTTCACCAGTTGGTCGTAAACATCCTGTTACTCCTTGGGGTAAACATGCAATGGGTGCGAAAACTCGTCGTAAGAAAAACTCTGACAAATTTATTGTTAAGGGTCGTACGAAATAATTAAATTAAAATATTCAGATGGACGTGAAATAAAATGATTTAATCATAATTTCAACGTTCCGGCGAAAGGAGGAAATCTCGTTGTCAAGATCGATTAAAAAAGGACCTTATGTTCATGAGAGCGTAATGAAAAAAATCAACGCTATGAATGAAGCTAATGAAAAAAAGGTTATAAAGACTTGGTCACGTAGTTCTACTATTTTGCCTAGTTTTGTTGGTCATACTCTTGCAGTACATGATGGACGTAAACATGTACCTGTATATGTAACTGAGGATATGGTAGGACACAAACTTGGCGAATTTGCGCCGACTCGTACTTTCAAAGGTCACGCTGGCGAAGAAAGACGTACATCACTTAAATAGTTTTTGCCGAAAGGAGGCTAAGCTGTGGAAGCTAAAGCAGTAGCAAAATATATTCGCATCGCGCCTCGCAAAATCCGTGTTGTTATGGATTTAATCCGTGGCAAAAATATCGGTGAAGCGTTTGCGATCTTAAAATACACACCAAAAGTTGGTGCTGATGTAATTGAAAAAGTTCTTAAATCAGCAGTAGCTAATGCTGAACATAATAATGATATGAATGTTGACAATCTTTTCATAAGTGCGGCTTATGTAGATCAAGGCCCTACTTTAAAACGTATTCACCCACGTTCACGTGGACAAGCGTTCAAAATTTTGAAACGTTCAAGTCATGTAACTGTTGTAGTAAAAGAAAGATAATTAAAGAAGGAGGGAAACGAATTGGGTCAAAAAGTTAATCCACATGGTTTGCGTCTTGGTGTAATCAAAACTTGGGATGCAAAGTGGTATGCAGATAAAGATTATGCAAAAAATTTGCATGAAGATATAAAAGTTCGTAAGTTCTTAAAGCAAAAGCTTTTCACTGCGGGCGTATCTAAAATAGAAACAGAACGTGCATCTAACCGTCTTAAATTAACTATTCATACAGCTAAACCTGGTATGGTTATTGGTCGTGGTGGTGCAGGTATCGAATCTATCAAAACTGAAGTTAAAAAAATGACAGCGAAAAAAGTTGAAATCAATATTGCTGAAATTAAGCAACCTGATCTTGACTCAACTTTAGTAGCTGAAAATATTGCAGCTCAATTAGAACGTCGTATTGCGTTCCGTCGTGCTATGAAGCAAGCGGTAACTCGCACTATGCGTATGGGCTCAAAAGGAATAAAAGTAATGGTTGGTGGTCGCTTAGGCGGTGCTGAAATTGCTCGTAGTGAGTCTTATCGTGAAGGAAGTATTCCTCTACACACTCTAAGAGCTGACATTGATTATGGTACTGCTGAAGCTCACACTACTTACGGCATCATTGGCGTAAAAGTGTGGATTTATAAAGGTGAGGTTTTACCTGAACGTAAAAAACCAGCTGCCGTTGTTGAAGGGAGCGAAGCGTAATGTTAGTACCAAAAAGAGTTAAGCATCGCAAACAGTTCCGCGGTCGCATGAAAGGTAAAGCTAGTAGAGGTAATAAAGTAAGTCATGGTGATTTTGGTTTACAAGCACTTGAACCAGCATGGATTACAAATAGACAAATCGAAGCTGCTCGTATTGCGATGACTCGTTATATTAAACGTGGCGGTAAAGTTTGGATTAAAATATTCCCAGATAAACCTGTAACAGCTAAACCTGCTGAAACACGCATGGGTAGTGGTAAAGGGTCACCTGAGTACTGGGTAGCAGTAGTAAAACCAGGTCGTATTATGTTCGAAATGGACGGCGTTAGTGAAGAATTAGCAAGAGAAGCAATGCGTCTTGCAGCGCACAAACTTCCTATCAAAACTAAATTCGTTACACGTGAACAAACTCAAGCAGACCAAGTAGAGGGCGGTGAAGTAAATGAAGGTTAAAGATATACGTGATATGAGTGCAGGTGAACTTAACCAAAAACTTGCTTCCCTAAAAGAAGAGTTATTTAACCTTAGATTTCAACTTGCTACTGGCCAGCTTGAAAATCCAATGCGTATCAAAGAAGTAAAGAAAACCATTGCTCGTATTAAAACAATTCAACGTGAACAAGAATTACAAGCTCAATAAGCTAAACTTGTAATGGGTTGATATGCAAAGACTGGAAAAAGGAGGCTACAGGCATGACTGAAAGAAATGAGCGAAAAACCAGAATTGGTAAAGTAGTTAGCGATAAAATGGACAAAACTGTTGTAGTTGCTGTTGAGCGTTTAGTTCAGCATCCATTATATAAAAAAGCTGTTAAGAAAACAGTTAAATTTAAAGCTCATGATGAAAACAATGAAAGCCATATCGGTGACACTGTTGAAATCATGGAAACTCGTCCGCTGTCTAAAGATAAGCGTTGGAGAGTTGTAGAAATTCTTGAAAAAGCGAAATAATTTAGCTCAAAACTAGTTTGAGTGGTCAAGAAATTTCAAGAAGGAGGGAAAACGATGATTCAACAACAAACAATATTAAATGTTGGTGATAACACTGGTGCAAAAGAAATTATGTGTATCCGTGTATTAGGCGGTTCTTATCGCAAATATGCTAACATTGGAGATATTATTGTTGCTGCAGTAAAATCAGCAGCACCTGGTGGCGTAGTTAAAAAAGGTGATGTTGTAAAAGCAGTAGTAGTAAGAAGTAAAAAAGGCTTACGTCGTCCTGATGGATCTTATATTCGTTTTGACGAAAATGCCGCTGTTGTTATAAAAGACGACAAGACCCCTAGAGGTACGCGTATATTCGGACCAGTAGCAAGAGAGTTACGTGAAAAAGATTTCATGAAAATCGTTTCATTAGCTCCTGAAGTAATCTAAGTTAGGAGGTGTCCTAAGTTGTCACAAAATAAGTTACATGTCAAAAAAGGTGATACTGTTGTAGTATTATCCGGTAAAGATAAAGGCATAAAAGGTAAAATCATTGAAGCTTTACCAAAAAAGACTAAAGTTGTAGTTGAAGGCGTTAACAAAGTTAAACGTCACACTAAACCAAGTCAAAGTAATCCACAAGGTGGAATTATTGTTAAAGAAGCTCCAATGAATGTAGCGAAAGTAATGTTGGTTTGCCCAGCTTGCGATAAAGCTACCCGAATTGCTAAAAAAGAAGTTAGCGGTAAATTTGTTCGTGCTTGCAAAAAGTGCGGAGAGATCGTAGATAAATAATCACTGAAAGGAGGTAACTCAGTGGAAAGATTAAAAGAAAAGTACACTAAAGAAGTTGTGCCGGCTTTAATGGAAAAGTTTGGCTATAAAAATATAATGCAAGTTCCTAAATTAGAGAAAATTGTACTTAATATGGGTGTTGGCGAAGCTGTAGGTAATCCTAAAGTTTTAGATTCCGCAGTAAGTGATTTAACGTTAATCGCTGGTCAAAAACCAATATTAACTCGTGCAAAAAAATCTTTAGCAGCTTTTAAATTACGTGAAGGTATGCCAATTGGTGCAAAAGTAACTTTACGTGGTGAGCGCATGTATCAATTTTTAGATAAATTCATGAATGTGGCATTACCTCGTGTTCGTGACTTCCGTGGTATCAGCGATAAATCATTTGATGGTCGCGGTAACTATGCTATGGGTGTTAAAGAACAATTAATGTTCCCAGAGATTGAATATGATAAAGTTGATAAACTTCGTGGTATGGATATTATTATCGTAACTACTGCGAATTCTGACGAAGAAGCTAGAGAATTTTTAAAACTAATGGGAATGCCATTTAGCGCGTAAAGGAGGGACTCTTGTGGCCAAAAAGGCGATGATTGAAAAGTGGAATCGCGAACCGAAATTTGAAGTTCGTCGATACAATAGATGCAAAATTTGCGGACGTCCGCATGGATATATGCGTAAATTCGAAATGTGTCGTATATGTTTTAGAGAACAAAGCTACAAAGGTGCTATCCCAGGGGTAACCAAAGCTAGCTGGTAGACATTAACGGAAGGAGGTAGGCCCTATGGTAATGACTGATCCAATTGCAGATATGCTTACTCGTTTGCGTAATGCAAACTCTGTATATCATGAAAAAGTAGAAATACCAGGATCCAAAATTAAAGTAGCTATTGCTAATATCTTAAAAGAAGAAGGTTTCATTAAAGATTTTGACTTTGTTCAAGATAGCAAGCAAGGTTTATTGCGTGTAAACTTAAAATATGGACCTAATCGCGAAAAAGTAATCACAGGAATTAAACGTATTTCAAAACCTGGTTTACGTGTATATGCGAAAAATGATCAACTTCCAAGAGTTTTAGGTGGTTTAGGTATTGCTATTGTTTCCACTTCAAAAGGAATCATGAGTGATAAACAAGCACGTAAAAACGGTCTTGGTGGCGAAGTAATAGCATACGTTTGGTAATACAGTTTTTGTAGGTAGGAGGTGTATATATGTCAAGAATTGGTAGAGCACCGATTGCGATTCCTAATGGCGTAACAGTTAAATTAGAAAACAATGTGGTGACAGTAAAAGGCCCTAAAGGCGAATTAGTTCGTGAATTTAACCAAGATATGATTATCGAAGTTGAAGAAAACGTACTTACAGTTAAACGTCCTTCTGACAATAAAGATCATAGATCTTTGCACGGCTTAACTCGTACACTAATCTCCAACATGGTTATTGGTGTAACAGAAGGATTCACTAAAACACTAGAAATTAGTGGTGTTGGTTACAGAGCAGCTAAAGCTGGCAATAAAGTAAACCTTTCATTAGGTTTCTCACATCCAGTAGAGGTTGAACCACCAACAGGTATTTCTTTAGAAGTTCCTGCTCCAAATAAAATTGTTGTATCAGGTATTAATAAAGAAGAAGTTGGCGCTATGGCAGCTAAAATCAGAGGCTATAGAGAACCAGAACCTTATAAAGGTAAAGGTATTAAATACGAAGGTGAAGTTATCCGTCGTAAAGTTGGTAAAGCAGGCGGTAAAGGTAAGAAGTAACCTTTAAGCGAAAGGAGTGAACACCTTGCTTCGTAAAGCAGATAAAAATATTTCTCGTAAAAAACGTCACTTAAGAGTGCGTAAAAATATTTCAGGTACAGCTACAAAACCTCGTTTAAACGTGTTCCGTAGCTTAAATAACATGTATGTTCAAGTAATTGATGATGTAAATGGTGTAACTTTAGTTGCAGCAAGTACATTAGACAAAGAAGTTAAAGAAGCGGTAAAATATGGCGGTAATATCGAAGCTTCTAAAGCAGTTGGTGCAGTAATTGCAAAACGTGCAATAGAAAAAGGTATTAAGCAAGTTGTGTTTGATCGTGGCGGTTATCTCTATCATGGTAGAGTAGCAGCTTTAGCAGAAGCAGCGCGTGAAGCGGGGCTTGAATTCTAGAGTTTTGAAAAAGGAGGTAAACTAATGGCCAAAATTGATCACACTTCTCTTGAACTAAAAGAGAAAGTTGTATATATCAACAGGGTTGCCAAGGTTGTAAAAGGCGGACGTCGTTTTTCATTCAGTGCTTTAGTAGTAGTTGGTGATGAAAACGGTTATGTTGGTGCTGGTTTAGGTAAAGCTGGCGAAGTACCTGAAGCAATCAGAAAAGGCATCGAAGATGCAAAGAAAAATTTAATTAAAGTTTCTTTAGTTGGAACTACTATTCCTCATGAAATTATCGGTGTATTTGGTGCAGGTCGTGTTTTATTAAAACCAGCATCACCTGGTACAGGAGTTATCGCTGGTGGCCCAGCTCGTGCGGTACTTGAATTAGCTGGTATTCATGATATCTTAACAAAATCACTAGGTTCATCTAACCCTAATAATATGGTGAGAGCTACATTAAAAGGTTTAGAGCAACTTAAAAAAGCTGAAGTAGTAGCTGAACTTCGTGGTAAAACAGTTCAGGAACTTTTGGGTTAAGGAGGTATTTTAATGGCAAAGTTAAAAATAACTCTTACCAGAAGCTTGATCGGTAGACAAGAAGATCAAAGAGCTACGGTTAAGGCTTTAGGTTTAGGAAAAACAAATTCTTTTGTAGTGCAAGATGATAACGCTGTAATTCGCGGCATGGTTCGCAAAGTAGAGCATCTTGTAACAGTTGAAGAAGTACAAGACTAGTTCAAGGAGGTGCTACGTATGAAATTACACGAATTAGCTCCAGCTCCTGGATCGAGAAAAACTCGTACTCGTGTTGGTCGCGGAATTGGCTCCGGATTAGGTAAAACATCCGGTAGAGGACATAAAGGACAAAACTCCCGTTCAGGCGGTGGCGTTCGTACTGGATTTGAAGGCGGTCAAATGCCTTTATATCGTAGATTACCAAAACGCGGTTTCTATAATAAATTCGGAAAAGAATATGCTGAAGTTAACGTTTCAACATTGAATTGTTTCGAAGAAGGTACAGTAGTTGATCCGGTTGCTTTAATTGAAGCTGGTATTCTGAAAAACGTTCGAGATGGTGTTCGTATTTTAGGAAACGGCCAATTAGATAAATCGTTAACTGTAATTGCAAATGGCTTTACGAAGTCTGCAGCAGATAAAATTACAGCGGCTGGTGGAAAAGTAGAGGTGATCTAGGTGCTTTCATCTCTAGTAAATATACTAAAGATTACCGAACTTAGACAAAAAGTACTTTTCACCTTAGCCATGTTTATGGTATTTAGACTAGGAACACATATTCCTGTTCCTGGCGTTAACGCAGAAGTTATTGAGCAACTGTTTAACAGTGGAAGTTTATTCGGTATGTTAGACTTGTTTGCCGGTGGAGCGTTAAGTAAATTTTCAATATTTGCAATGAGTATTACGCCATACATCAATGCTTCTATTATTATGCAACTACTAACAGTGGTTGTGCCGACCTTTGAAAGTTGGAGTAAAGAAGGCGAAGAAGGTCGCAAAAAAATCAGTAAAATCACTCGTTATGGAACGGTAATACTTGGCTTTGTACAAGCAACCGGAATGGCGTATGGTTTGAAAGATGCAATTATCAACCCTAGTATTGGTTCAATACTATTAATTGCATTAACGTTAACAGCGGGTACTACATTTTTGATGTGGTTAGGTGAACAGATTACGGAAAAAGGTATTGGTAATGGTATTTCACTGATAATCTTTGCCGGGATCGTTTCAAGTTTACCAAAAGGTATTGGCGTAATTTATAAATACCTTCAAGCAGGTACGATTAGCTACTTTAATGTTGCATTATTTTTGATTATTGCAATTGCCATGATTGTATTAGTTATTGCTATACAACAAGGCCAACGGAGAATCCCAGTACAATATGCTAAACGAGTTGTTGGGCGTAAAATGTATGGTGGACACTCCACTCACATTCCGCTTAAAGTTAATCAAGCGGGTGTAATTCCAATAATCTTTGCGTCATCCGTGCTGATGTTTCCTGTTACCATTGCCCAATTTATTAATATTCCATGGGTAAAGACTTTGGCAGGATATTTTGCGTGGGGAACTCCTCTTCAAACAGCGTTATATGCATTGATGATTGTTTTCTTCACATATTTTTATACTGCGGTAACATTAAACATATCGGATATGGCAGAGAATCTGAAAAAATACGGTGGTTTTATCCCAGGACTTCGTCCGGGCAAGCCAACGGCAGATTATTTAGACCGCGTTATGACCAGAATTACTCTTGCTGGAGCAGTATTCCTTGCTTTTATAGCTATACTACCTAATTTTGTTGCAGCAATTACTCATATTGAAGGTGTATACTTTGGTGGAACAGCCTTACTTATTATTGTTGGGGTGGCTCTTGATACTATGAAGCAAATTGAAGCGATGGTTTTAATGCGCCACTACCAAGGGTTTATGAAGTAAGGGGGAAAACATAAATGTACATCCTTTTAATGGGACCGCCGGGTGCTGGTAAAGGCACCCAAGCGGAAATGCTAGTAGAAAAATTTGCTATCCCTCATATTTCCACTGGAGATATGTTTAGGGCAGCTGTAAAAGAAGGAACTGAGCTAGGTAAACAAGCAAAAGCTTGCATGGATGCTGGACAATTAGTTTCTGATGAAATCACAATTGGTATCGTTAAAGAACGTTTGTCCAAAGATGACTGCAAAAAAGGTTTTATGCTTGATGGATTTCCACGTACTTTAGAACAAGCTAACGCTTTAGATAAAACATTAGCAGAATTAAACATTAAACTTGATTGTGTTCTTAACATCAGTGTTCCTAGCGAAGATTTAATTGCTAGAGCTACCGGCAGACGCATTTGCAAAGCTTGTGGTGCAACATATCATGTTGTTAATAAACCAACTAAAGTTGAAGGTTTATGTGATAAATGTGGTGGAGAAACATATCAAAGAGCTGATGACAGTGAAGCTACTATGACTAAGCGTCTTTCGGTATATACATCACAGACTCAGCCGCTTATTGACTATTATCAAAACAATGGATTATATACTGAAATTGATGGCAGACAATACATCAATAAAGTATTTGATGATATTGTAGCAAGCTTAAGGAGCGAGTAGGATGATAATCCTTAAATCAGATAGAGAACTTGCTTACATGCGTGATGCTGGTAAGATAGTGGCAGAAACGTTGGTTGAATTAAAAGATGCTGTTAAGCCAGGAGTAAGTACACTCGAATTAGATAAAATTGCCGAGAAATATATAACAAGCTGTGGTGCAAAGCCGGCTTTTAAAGGATACCATGGATTTCCCAGTACAATTTGTGCTTCGGTAAATGAAGAAGTTGTACATGGGATTCCAGGATCCCGCAAATTGAAAAATAAAGATATCATCAGTGTTGATGTCGGGGCACTAATTAATGGTTATAATGGCGATTCAGCAAAAACTTTTGCCGTTGGTGAAGTAGAAGCTGATATCCAAAAGCTGTTAGAAGTTACTGAACAATCTTTATTGGCCGGTATTGAACAAGCTATGGTCGGTAATCGTCTAGGCGATGTATCACATGCTATTGGATCATGTGCAGAAAGTCATGGTTATGGCGTAGTACGTGACTATGTTGGGCATGGTATTGGCAGGAATATGCACGAAGATCCTCAAATTCCTAATTACGGTATTCCTGGCCGCGGCCCACGATTAAAATCTGGTATGACATTAGCGATAGAGCCGATGATCAATTTAGGTACACACGAAGTAAAGACCTTAAGTGATGGTTGGACGGTTGTAACTAAAGATAATAAACCTTCTGCACATTTTGAACATACAATTGCAATTACAGACGACAAAACAGAAATTTTGACCAAATTGTAGAAGTATATTTATGGCGAGGCTAGCCCAACAAATAACTTAGGTTAAATAGTAATTGGATAACAATTGAGCTATTTATTTGATTGTTGGTGTCATCAATAGTTAAGTCCTTGCAGTAGCAAGGAAAACTATCAAAAAATAATTTTAAAACATTCGGCATGTCAAAGTTTACAAGTGGATTGCTGAAGCTTTGATTAATAATCTTAATCAAGCTATCGCAAAATTGTACACCGGATAATTTGTGACAAGCGGACGAGGAGGAAGTATCTCATGTCCAAACAAGATGTAATTGAGGTTGAAGGTAAGGTTCTTGAAGCATTACCTAATGCAATGTTTCAAGTTGAATTAGAAAACGGCCATGTAGTTTTGGCTCATGTATCAGGAAAAATCAGAATGAATTTCATTAGGATTTTACCGGGTGATAAAGTTACAATAGAACTTACACCATATGATTTAAGCCGTGGTCGAATTACTTACCGTTTCAAATAATATTTTTTAGTTGAGTTAATTGCGGAAATTGATATTAACTAGAAAAAAAGGTATCCTAGAAAAGGGGGACAAGGCAAATGAAAGTAAGACCTTCGGTCAAACCCATTTGTGAGAAATGTAAAGTTATTAAACGCAAAGGTAACGTCATGGTAATTTGCGAAAATCCCAAACATAAACAAAAACAAGGTTAGGAGGTGCACAATATATGGCACGTATTGCCGGAGTAGATTTACCTCGTGATAAAAGAATCGAGATTTCATTAACATATATTTTCGGTATAGGCCCTACTCGTTCCAAAGAAATTTTAGCAATTACTGGTATCAGTGCTGATACTCGTACTCGCGATTTAACTGAAGAAGAAGTGGCTAAAATCCGTGAAGCGATTGATAAAAATTATCGTGTTGAAGGTGACTTACGTCGTGAAGAAGCTTTAAACATTAAACGTTTAATTGAAATCAACTGCTACCGTGGTAAAAGACATCGTATGGGCTTACCTGTAAGAGGTCAAAAAACTAAAACTAATGCACGCACACGTAAAGGTCCGAAAAGAACTGTTGGTGCTAAAAAGAAAAAATAAAGAAGGAGGGATAAGCTTTGGTAGCTAAAAAAGTTGTTAGAACTAAAAGAAAAGAGCGCAAAAATATTGAGCATGGTATGGTTCATATTCGCTCAACTTTTAATAACACAATTGTAACAATTACTGATACTAAAGGTAATGCAATATCTTGGGCTAGTGCTGGTGGCCTTGGTTTCAGAGGTTCTCGTAAAAGCACACCATTTGCAGCGCAAATGGCAGCTGAAACAGCTTCAAAAGCGGCTATGGAACATGGCCTTAAACAAGTAGAAGTATTTGTAAAAGGTCCTGGTGCTGGTCGTGAAGCAGCAATTAGAGCATTACAAGCGGCTGGTTTGGAAGTTAACTTAATTAAAGATGTAACTCCAATCCCTCATAATGGATGCCGTCCACCAAAACGTAGAAGAGTATAATAAATCCAGGAGGTGTTAAATAAGAATGGCAAGATATACAGGTCCTGTTTGTAGACTTTGCCGCCGTGAAGGTGCAAAATTGTACCTTAAAGGTGATAGATGTTATAGTGATAGCTGTTCGTTCACAAAACGTAGCTATGCACCTGGCCAACATGGTCAAGCACGTAAGAAAGTATCTGAATACGGTCTTCAATTACGTGAAAAACAAAGAGCACGTCGTGTATACGGTGTGTTAGAAGGTCAATTCCGTACATACTTTGATAAAGCTGATCGCCAAAAAGGTATTACTGGTGAAAACCTTTTAGTATTATTAGAAAGAAGATTAGATAATGTGGTATATCGTTTAGGTTTTGCTGCAAGTCGCACGCAAGCTAGACAACTTGTTCGTCATAGACATTTCACTGTAAATGGCAAACGCGTTGATATTCCATCTTATCAAATCAAACCTGGTGATGTTATTCAAGTTAAAGAAACTAGTAAACAATCACCATTAATTAAAGAAATTGCTGAAGCAGTTACAACAAAAACAACTCCAGCATGGTTAGAAGTTCAAGCTGAAGAAATGATCGGTAAAATCGTACGTTATCCAAACAGAGATGAAATCGATACACCAATCCAAGAACATTTAATCGTAGAGTTGTACTCAAGATAATAGGCCCTCAAGCCATGGGGATGGCGTAACTTAGTAGTGCGCAAATGAGGAGGGTTATTCAGATGATCGAAATCGAAAAACCGAAAATCGAGATTGTTGAAATTAATGAAGATAATCGTTATGGTAAATTTGTATGCGAGCCATTAGAGCGTGGCTATGGCACAACGCTTGGTAATAGTTTACGTAGAATTCTATTATCATCGTTGCAAGGTGCGGCAGTGACTTGCATTAAAATTGATGGCGTATTACATGAGTTTTCAACAATCCCTGGTGTAAGGGAAGATGTTACTAACATCATTTTAAATTTAAAATCACTATGCTTAAAAATGCATTGTGAAGAGCCAAGAGTATTAAGGATCGATGTAACTGGTGAAAAAACTGTTACAGCAGCAGATATTATAACTGATGCGGATGTAGAAATCCTAAATCCTGATTTACACATAGCGACAGTTGATGCTAGCGGTTCTTTTCAAATGGAATTAACAGTAGAGCGTGGTCGTGGTTATGTTCCGGCTGACAAAAACAAAAAGCCGGAATATCCAATTGGTGTGATACCAATTGATTCTATTTTCTCACCAATTCAAAGAGTTAATTACATTGTAACTGATACCCGTGTTGGTAATGTTACTGACTATGATAAATTAACTTTAGAGTTATGGACTGATGGTAGCATGAGACCGGAAGAAGCAATCAGTAAAGCAGCAAGCGTTATGATTGCTCATCTAAAATTATTCCAAAACATGGCTGGCATTGTTTCAGAAGATGAAGAATTAGAAGACACGTTCATGGAGCCGGCAGAAGATTTAACTTCCAATACTTTAGATATGACTATCGAAGACTTGGATTTGTCTGTTCGTTCTTATAACTGTTTGAAAAGAGCAAATATCAACACTGTTGCTGACTTAGCTCGTAAAAGCGAAGAAGATATGATGAAAGTGCGTAACTTAGGTCGTAAGTCTCTTGAAGAAGTTAAAAAGAAACTTATTGAATTGGGTTTAGCACTTACCGAAATTGAAGAATAGAAGGAGGAAAGATTATGGCCTACAGAAAGCTAGGACGTGATTCCAGTGCTCGTAAAGCACTTTTCCGCAGTATTTTGACTTCCTTCTTTAAGTATGAGCGTATTGAAACTACTGAAGCTAAAGCTAAAGAAATTAGTGGTCTTGCTGATCAATTAATTACATTAGCTAAGCGTGGCGACTTACATGCTCGCCGTCAAGTTTTAGCACGTCTTATGGACGAAGAAGTTGTAAAAAAACTATTTGATACTGTTGCACCTAAATATGCTGAGCGTCAAGGTGGATACACTCGTGTATTGAAACTTGGACCTCGCCGTGGTGATGCAGCACCGATGGCAATAATTGAATTGGTGTAAACAATAACTAAGAGGCGGCCGATAGGTCGCCTTTATTGGCAAAATAAATAAAGTTTATTTTGTCAATAAAGGTGAACTGTTACTTTAGATTATTATGGTTTAATTTAAATATTAATAGGAGAAGGTATGAGTGCATTAATAAAAATAGAATCTTTGAGTCATATTTATCATATCAATACACCGGATGAATTTATTGCTTTAGAAGATATTAATTTAACAATAAATCAAGGTGAATTTATTGCAATAATTGGCACTAATGGTTCTGGAAAATCAACGCTAGCAAAGCATTTGAATGCTTTATTAAAACCTACTAGTGGAAGATGTATCGTTGATAATATTGATACACAAAATGATGTTGATTTATGGAAAATTAGACAAAAGATCGGAATGGTCTTTCAAAATCCAGATAACCAAATTGTAGCAACTATTGTCGAAGAAGATATTGCTTTTGGCCCGGAGAATATTGGTATTGATAGTACAGAAATAAAAGCTAGGGTAAAAAAAGCATTAAATGCTGTTGGGTTAAATAAATATAGAAAACATGCACCACATTTACTGTCAGGTGGACAAAAACAGCGGTTAGCGATGGCTGGTGTATTAGCGATGAATTCAAAGTGTTTAGTGCTAGATGAACCTACGGCAATGCTTGATCCGGTTGGTAGACAAGAGGTTTTAAGTACTGTTAAAAAGCTTAATAGTGAAGATAATATTACAATAGTATATATAACACATTTTATGGAAGAAGCTATAATGGCTGATAAAGTAATTGTAATGGAAAATGGCAGAATACGTTTACAAGGAACACCGAAAGAAGTTTTTAGCCAAGTATTGAAAATTAAAAAATTAGGGTTAGATGTACCGATTGCAGCAGAGGTCTCTTATCGTCTACAAGAAGATAATATTATAAGAGCAAATAATATTATTTACGATGAAGAATTAGTGGAGGCACTATGTCGATAAAACTAAGTGATGTTAATTATACCTATATGAAAGATACCCCCTTTGAAAAAACAGGGATAAAAAATATAAATTTAGAAATTTCTGAAGGTGAATTTGTTGCGATAATAGGTCATACTGGATCAGGTAAATCGACCCTTGTACAACATTTAAAAGGGTTACTAACACCTGATAGTGGAACTGTCATTATCGATGATGTTAATATTAATCAAAATACAGTTTCGGCTAAAGCTGCAAAAAATAAAGTAGGGATTGTTTTTCAATATCCTGAGCAACAATTATTTGAAGAAACTGTATATAAAGATGTAACCTTTGGACCGAAAAATATGGGGATGCCAGAAGAGAAACTTGAAAATATTGCAAAACAATCGTTGGAATTTGTTAGCTTAGATTACGAAAAATATAAAAATCGTTCACCCTTTCAATTAAGTGGTGGACAAATGCGAAAAGTGGCGATTGCAGGTGTTATTGCCTTAAAACCCAAATATTTAATTTTGGATGAACCGGCAGCGGGGTTAGACCCAGTGGGAAGAGATGATTTATTTGAAAAAATATCCAAGCTTTATCAAGAAACTGGAATGACCGTTATTTTAATATCGCATAATATGGATGACGTTGCTAGATTAGCTCAACGGCTAATTGTGATGAACAATGGCGAGATTTCTATTGATGATAAGCCCGAGCAAGTATTTAAATATAAAGAAAAACTAGTAGCGGCAGGTTTAGCATTGCCTCAAATAACCGAACTTTTGAGCAAATTAAAGCAACAAGGGTTAGCTGTTGAAGAAAACATTATAAAGCTTGATGATGCTATTGTTAATATTAAAACAGCTTGGGGAGTGAAAAATAATGCTAAATGACGTTGTTATTGGACAATATTTCCCGGGAAATTCTTTAATTCATCAGCTTGATCCAAGGACTAAAATAATCAGTTTAACCATCTTCATTATTGCAGTGTTTTTAGCTAATAATTATTTTTTATACTCTTTATTAGGAGTATTTATACTATTCAATATATTGCTGGCTAAGGTAAGTTTTAAGCTGATTTTTAAATCGTTAAAGCCTTTGTGGGTAGTTATTTTATTTACAGCTCTGATTCATTTATTTACAACTAATGGACTTGTTTTATGGGAGTTTGGCACCTTAACTATAACCAAAGAAGGCTTGCAACAAGCTATTTTTATGTCATCTCGCCTAACTTTTTTGATTATAATGTCCACTATTTTAACTTTAACAACATCACCGATAGCACTGACAGATGGAATAGAAAAACTGTTAAATCCTTGTAAAAAAGTAGGATTGCCAGTACATGAATTGGCGATGATGATGACGATTGCGTTACGATTTATTCCAACATTATTAGAGGAAACAGGAAGAATTATTAAAGCACAACAAGCGCGTGGTGCTGATTTTTCATCAGGAAATATTATCAAAAAAGCAGAAAATATAATTCCCATTTTAGTACCACTATTTATCAGTGCTTTTCGAAGAGCTGACGAATTAGCAACAGCGATGGAAGCACGTTGTTATCGTGGTGGTGAGGGAAGGACTAGAATGAACGAACTAAAAGTTAGTCTAAAAGATTATATTGTAATTAGTTTAATGATATTAGGATTGATAGCAATAGTGTACTACAATTATGTTGGTGTGAAATATTTATGATGAGAAATATAAAATTAGTATTAGCTTATGATGGTGGTAATTATCATGGTTTTCAAAGACAGAATAATGCTATTGCAATTCAGCAAATAATTGAGAAAAATTTAGAGAAATTAGTAGGTCATAAGATTGAAAAATTAGCGGCATCAGGACGAACAGATACTGGGGTTCATGCGAGAGGTCAAGTTATTAACTTTTATACGACAGGAAGTATTCCGATAGCTAATATTAAATTAGCTTTAAATAGTTTATTGCCGGAAGACATTGTTGTGTTAGCAGCAACTGAAATGCCACTTGAGTTCAGTGCAAGACACTCAGCTGTTAGTAAAAAATATAAATATTATATAAGACAAGGTGATAATTTAGATCCTTTTCAACGAAATTATTCTTGGTATATTAGGAAAAGTTTAAATGTTCAAGAAATGCAATTAGCACTGCAATACATAGAAGGAACACACGATTTCTCTTCATTTAGAGCTACAGGCAGTTCGCCACTACATCATCCGGTAAGAACAATTTTCCAAGCAACAGTAGAAAAAAATAGCGATAGTGAGCTAGTGTTTGTATTTTGGGGCAATGGTTTTTTGTATCATATGGTTCGAAATATTGTTGGAACGGTTGTTAATGTTGGCAAGGGGAAAATAACACCGGAAAAATTCAAAGAAATTCTTGAGGCGAAAAATCGACAAAAAGCTGGAATAACAGCACCACCACAAGGTTTATTTCTAGAAGAAGTTTTTTACTAAAAAAACAATATCTAAGATAAAACACTTGACATTGAGTGCTTATTTAATTAAAATATCTTTATGAGGTTTTGACGTGGTTTTCACTAGCCCCGAAAATCAGACTAAAGCTTTGCGTAAGATTTAAAGAAACAATCATAAGGAAACTTGTGACAAGGAGGGAATCGAATGAAAACAACGTTTATGGCAAATCCAGCCACTGTAGAACGTAAGTGGTACGTTGTCGATGCTGAAGGTAAAACTTTAGGTAGGTTAGCTGCTGAAGTTGCAAAAGTACTTCGTGGTAAAAATAAACCTACTTTTACACCGCATGTTGATACTGGTGACCATGTTATCGTATTAAATGCTGATAAAGTAGTACTAACTGGTAAAAAATTAGTTCAAAAAACTTATTTCCGTCATTCTGGATATCCAGGAGGAACTACATTTACTACTGCTGGTAAAATGTTAGAAACTAGACCGGAAAGAGTAGTTGAAATGGCAGTTAAGGGTATGTTACCTAAAAACAGCCTTGGTCGCAAAATGTTTACAAAATTAAAAGTATACGCTGGTGCAGAGCATCCACATGCTGCTCAAATGCCAGAAGTATTAGAAATTAACGTAAGATAAACCGGAAGGGGGAACAAATAAATGGCATTGGTTAACTACTACGGCACAGGTCGCAGAAAAACCTCGGTTGCTAGAGTTCGTCTGGTTCCGGGAGAAGGTAATGTAATTATTAATAATCGTGAGCTTAAAGACTATTTTGGTCTAAAAACTCTTGAATTAATCATCAAACAACCTCTAAACTTAACTGAAACTATCGGTAAATACGATGTTTTAGCAAAAGTAGAAGGTGGCGGTCCTTCAGGACAAGCTGGTGCAATCCGTCATGGTATTGCTAGAGCACTTTTAAAAGTTGATATTGAGTATCGTCCGGCTCTTAAAAAAGCTGGGTTCTTAACACGTGATCCGCGTGAAAAAGAACGTCGCAAATACGGCTTGAAAAAAGCTCGTAAAGCTTCACAATTCTCGAAACGTTAAGAATTGTCTTTCCGAATGGAAATTAAAACCCCTGCAAACTCAGTATTTGCGGGGGTTTTCTTTTTTTGAATTTCCAATAATTCGGCTTAAAACTCAATGTTTTTTTCTATAACTAACAAACCACATAAAAATAACTAACAAAATTATATTAAGTTTATAGCATCAATCAGTTGTTTTGGTGGACAATAGTTTTATCTATGATCATCACTGCTATGGTGACAATAGAAAAATAATG
>JAGPMH010000002.1 GCA_018052945.1 Negativicutes bacterium
GCTGTAAGCTCTGCTGTAAGCTCTGCTGTAAGCTCTGTAAATGCATCCAAAATACGAACGATTTCGACTTGGATATGAAGCGGTGGGATTGGGATTAATTTATTAGCAAAATTACTAATCCATTGACGTTTATGATCTCCATCAACCAATTCAGTAGGTAAAGTATTTAGCCAATAAAAAATATATTTTAATAAAACTTCTGATTCATTTTTTGATGTAATCATCTTCATTGCTGATGATTTAGCTTTAAAATCAAAATCAACCCATTTATTTGCTGTTGTAAAGTCATCAAAAATAATAACAGGATTCTTTGATGCTTTATAGATACCATCTATTTCATCTGTATATCCGAGTATAAAAGTTTTACCGGCTGTTAAAACTGGTGTATCAAAATCATCACTATAATTTTTTGATTTTACTAAATATTTTGTTGGTTGTTCATAATCCGCAACTTTATCGAGTTGATTCCATTTCAACTCAATCCCCTCAAGCAACTTTTCCAAATAGTTTGGCGTTATCATGATTCAATCACCTCAATGATTTTATCAATTTCAGTACGCAGTTTATCAATTTTTGTTACAGTATCTTTTATCTGAGCATTCAACTCAATTATATCAATAACTTCTCTGTTGTCTTTTGCCTCAACGTAAGAGCTTACTGACAGATTGTATTCATTTTTTACTATTTCATCATAAGGTACGCTAGTCGCAACATGTGCAACCTCTTCTTTGTTATCAAACATAGTCATTATTTTTTTAATATGTTCATTGTTTAATATATTATTATTAGTTTCTTTTTTATAAAAGTCTTCACCACTGGCATCAATAAATTGAATAGTATTATCAGTTTTATGTTTTGATAACACCAAAATATTAACCGCAATTGAAGTACCAAAAAAAAGATTGGGAGCAAGTGCAATAACAGTTTCTACAAAGTTATTATCAACTAAATATTTCCTAATTTTTTGTTCAGCCCCACCACGATAAAAAATCCCCGGGAAACAAACTATCGCCGCACGTCCTTTCGGCGACAAATAGCTAAGGGCATGAAGTACAAAGGCAAAATCAGCTTTAGATTTTGGCGCTAATACCCCTGCTGGTGCAAATCTATCATCATTAATTAAGGTCGGATCGTCACTACCAATCCATTTTACAGAATATGGCGGATTGGAAACAATCGCGTCAAATGGCTTTTCATCAGCAAAGTGCGGTTCTAACAACGTATTACCTAGCGCCATTTGGAATTTATCATAATTAATATTATGTAAAAACATATTCATTCGGGCCAAGTTATAAGTCGTATGATTAATCTCTTGGCCATAAAAACCATCTTCAATAATATGGTCATCAAATTGTTTTTTTGCTTGTAGCAACAATGAACCGGAACCGGCCGCCGGATCATAAATTTTATTAATGCTGGTTTGATTATGAATCGCTAATTGTGCGATAAGTTTTGATACACTTTGAGGAGTAAAAAACTCTCCCCCAGATTTTCCGGCATTAGCAGCATAATTTGAAATCAAAAATTCATAAGCGTCACCAAATAAGTCAATCTGATTATCAGTAAATTCACCAAAATTGAGCCCTTCAACACCTTTTATTACCGCCGCCAAAGTAGTATTTTTATCCTTTACCGTATTACCGAGCCTATTGCTAGTAGTATCAAAATCAGCAAATAGCCCTTTTATATCAAGTTCCGAGGGATAACCATTCGCAGAATTTTCAATAGCAGAAAAAATATTGGCCAGATCAGTATTCAAATTTTCATTATTGTTCGCTGCTTTTGCAATATTACAAAATAACTGACTAGGATAGATAAAATATCCTTTTGTTTTAATAGCATCAATTTTAAGTTCTTCAGGAATAGCATCATCAGGAAACTCTGCATAGTTAATGCTATCGTCACCTTGTTCAAAATGTTTAGCAAAATTTTCACTAATAAAACGATAAAATAGCGTTCCTAAAACATATTGTTTAAAATCCCAACCATCGACCGAACCTCTAACATCATTCGCAATCTTCCAGATTTGAGATTGTAACTCCGCACGCTGTACCACACTCGACATTGTTCTACCTCCAATTATTATAATTCCACTAGTATAAGTATTGTATGAACATTTCTCTCAACATCACACTTTAAAAAATCTTTAGTAATAATTCTTAACCAAAATAAAAAATAACACTTCCTATATTTTAACAAAGATTAATATATAAGTATATTGCTTTGGTTGAGTTTCAAAAAATTAATTGTATTTTAAACATTTATTGATTATAAACTACGGATATTAACTTATTTTATCAATAAAAAAGAGTCCTTAGTAGCTGAATTTTAAAATTCAAGCTATTAAGGACTCTTTAATATTATCTTTATTTAAATAGTACTGTTGATAAATATCTTTCACCAGAATCAGGTAATAAGACAACGATGTTTTTCCCTTTGTTTTCTTTTCTAGCACTTATTACAGTGGCAGCATGAAGTACTGCACCGGAGGAAATACCAACTAATAAGCCTTCTGTTTTCGCCACTTCACGTGCTGCGATATAGGCTTCATCATCTTCGACACCAATAACTTCATCAATTATTTCCATATTCATCACTGCCGGAATAAATCCAGCGCCAATTCCTTGTAAGTTATGCACTCCCGGACTTCCTCCTGCTAACACTGCTGAACCTTTAGGCTCAACGGCAATAATCTTAACATTAGGATTTTTTTCTTTTAGTGCTTCACCAACACCAGAAATAGTCCCACCGGTACCAACTCCGGCAATAAAAATATCAACTTTACCGGCTGTATCCTGCCAAATTTCTTGTGCCGTCTTTACTTTGTGGACCAGCGGATTAGCGGAGTTTTCAAATTGTTGCGGGATAAAAGCATTGCCATATTTTTTTGCCAATCTTTTCGCTTCATTAATAGAGCCTTGCATGCCTTCTTCGCCAGGAGTTAAGACAACTTCTGCGCCTAATGCTGAAACAATCAATCGACGTTCAATACTCATAGTATCAGGCATTGTTAAAATTAATTTAAGCCCTCTAGCTGCTGTAACCATCGCTAATCCAATACCGGTATTGCCACTAGTTGGCTCAATAATAACTGTATCTTTATTGATTTTACCATTTGCCATACCATCATCAATCATCGATAAGGCTACCCGATCCTTAATACTGCTCATAGGATTAAAAAATTCAACTTTAGCAATAATATTTGCTTCAATTTTATTGTTTTTTTCATAGTTATTTAATCTTAATAACGGCGTCTTTCCGATTAATTCTGTTAAACTATTTGCTATTTTCACTATTTTTTGCCTCCTTAGTATTGTCTTGATAAATTAAGGTTTTATGTTCACTATCATTATTTAATTCTTTTTTGACAAAACTACATTTAGGATCAATACTTTTCCCTTCACTTTTTGCCAAAAAAATAATCTCGCTTAACAGCTTTTGTCCAATTTTTTGTCCTCTTAGTGCTGGTGAAACATAAGTATGATCAACGACTATTAAATTATCTTGATAATAAAAAGTTATTTTAGCTAATGGATTTTTGCTATCACCACAGTAAAACATTGTTCCGTCTCTTTTTATCTCCATCATAACACAACTCCTATGTTTTAAATTGATATTTCATAGTGTAATAATAAGCAATTATCAGTGGCACTGCCGAACCAATCCACGCTAGCGGGCTAGCACTACAAACGCCGGTGAAGCCAAAATAGTTTGCCATATAGACAGCGGCAAAGATTCGCATAAACAGTTCCATAATGCCGGCAATGGTTGGAACTAAACTTTTTCCTAATCCCTGCAAGGTATAGCGATAGATAAATAACAGTGCCAAAATCCAGTAAAATAGTCCGCTAATATGTAAATAAGTTTGTGCTAAGGATATAACTTTAGTTTCTCCGGGGCCGACAAAGAAACTCGCCATATAGCCACCATAAAAAATATTAACAATACCAATACCAAGGCTAAATAACCCTGACATCAAGATACATTGATTGACCCCTTGCTTTATTCTAAGAATATTTTGTGCACCATAGTTTTGAGCAGTATAAGTAGCCATTGCCATCCCAAATGACATCATCGGCATTATTGCAATCATATCAATTTTTTGAGCAGCAGCAAACGCCGCAATAGCTTCTGAACCTAAACCATTTAAAGCAACTTGAACAATAATCGCTCCTAATGCTATCAAAATTGCTTGAAATGCCATCGGAAAACCAATTCTTAGATGTTGCATAATACTCTTATAGTCAATCTGCCAATCACTTTTGGTAATTCTTAAAATTGGTAATTTTTTTAAAATATATAAAAAACAAAGTCCACCTGCTAAAATCTGTGCCAAAACAGTAGCTAAGGCCGCTCCGGGAATGCCCATTTTGAAAACTATAATAAATAATAGCTCTAGCCCAATATTTAAAAAGCTACCAAAAATTAAAAACCATAGGGGCGATTTACTGTCACCAATTGCCCTGATTAAGTTTGCCATCATGTTAAATAACATTGTGGCACCAATTCCGCCATATATTATTACTAAAAAGTTATAAGCATCTTCAATAATTTCGGGCGGAGTTTGCATTATTTCCAGTAAAAATTTTGCCGATAAAACTCCACTCAACGTTAAAACGATACTACATAAAACAGTCAAAATAATACAAGTTACAACACTGTTTTTGACGCCTTTTATATCATTAGCGCCAAATCTTTGTCCGGTGACAATCGAAAAACCACTGGTTAGTCCTATCAAAAAGCCTATCATTAAAAACATCAAGCTTCCGGTTGAACCAACCGCCGCCAGAGCATTTATTCCCAAGGTTCTACCAACAATTAAGGTATCAACTACAATATAAAATTGTTGAACAATATTACCGGCAATCAAGGGTAGAGTAAACATAAAAATTAGCTTTGCCGGATTACCGACAGTCATATTTTTTTCCATAAACATCATTCTCTTCTTTTAAGTTACACTTTTTTTATTATATCATAATTTTTGCTGTTAAATAAAAAAAAGGCCCTTCGGCCTTTTTTATAATAATTTTTCGATATCCGGAACAATGCTTTGTGGATTAGTAGTCGGAGCATAACGATTGACAACCTCTCCATTTTTATTTACTAAAAATTTAGTAAAATTCCACTTGATACTGCTATTGAAAAATCCTGAAGAATTTTCTGTTAGATGTTTAAATAAAGGATGAGCATTTTTCCCTTTGACATCAATTTTGGCAAAAATCGGGAAAGAAACTCCATAATTGATTTGACAAAAGTTTTGAATCTCTTCATTATTATCAAATTCTTGCTTTAGAAATTGATCGCACGGAAATCCTAAAATTACCAACCCTTTGTCTTTATACTTTAAATAAATTTCTTCTAAATCTTTAAATTGCGGGGTAAAACCACATTTGCTGGCAGTATTAACAATTAATAAGACCTTATCTTTGTATTCTGCTAGAGACTGTTCGCCCCCTCGGGCTAATGGAACTGTTATTTCATATAAACTCATTGCTATCACCTCATATTTTTATTGCCAAGCTATGGTCAAGGCTTTTCTACTTACTGTTCTTTTAAATTTATATTTTGGATAACCAACCATCAATGCACCTGCTACAACCTTATTATGACCTAGCGTCACTAACTCTAATAAAGGTTTATATTCTGCTACAAAACAAGCTTCAACAATACCAGCCCAGCAAGTTCCAAGATTTATTGTATTTGCATATAATTCCGCATAAGTTAAGGCAAACCTAGCATTATCACGCCCTCTTGGCAACATAGCTTTATCAATCGTTGCTAATATCAGGCCCGGTGCCCCTCTTAAGATACCATCCTTACCTTCTTGACGGTATCTGTCAACATAACCTTTAAAATAAAGACCTAAGGGGTTTTTAGCAGTAATTAATGTTTCCATCCAAGTAACAACAACTTCAATAATATTTTTTAAAACATCTTTATCATCTATAACATGATAACTAACGCCTTGAGTATTAATCGCCGTTGGTGCCATTCTGGCAACATCAAGTAATGATACTATTTTATTGCGCTCAACTGTATCTTCTTTATAACATCTTATAGAACGTCTTGATCTTAAAAAGGCACTGGCTGTATCAGCATCTATTACCGGTATTGCTACTGGAACAGTTTCTTGTTTGGGCGTTTTTTTATTATCAAGCACGCCAACTGGACAAATCGCTACACAATGTCCACATTCCATACAAGAATCTTTGGCAATCACCGGACCAACTTCCGCCATTGTTAGCGTATCATTTGGGCAAACCTCTACGCAAATACCACATTTTGTACATTGCTCATAATTTACATTGATAAAATCCACTGTATTCTCATCTCCTTTTAAAATGACCATTCGTCTAATAATTTTGAAAAATAAATATATGCAGTTTGAAGCATATATTTATCAAGATAAACAATTAAATAAAGTTTGTAAGTTATTTTGCAACGGTTCTATTGATTTTTTTACTTTCAATTCCAATAGACTACCTTGCCAATTATTCCAAATCAAATCAGCAATTCTTTCCGGTGCTATAGCAGTAGTAAATTCACCATTAGCTTGTCCGATAATAATTCGTTCAATTAAGACTTCTTTAAAAGACTTAATTGCCACTGCTAAAGCGTTTCGGCATTTATCACTGGCAGCACTGATTTCAGCAGCTAAATTACCTAATAAGCACCCTTTTTGTGACTCTGAACAATCATAATCTTTGGTAATATCAAGAAAAACTTGTATTAATTTCTCATTGTCTTGACTATTACTATTAATGCGTGTTGTCCATTCCAAAAGATGTTTTTCAGTGTAAAAATTAATAACTGCCACCCCAAAATCCTCTTTACTGGAAAAATAATTATAAAAAGAACCTTTGGGAATCTCGGCGGCATCAGCAATTTCTTGAATGCCTGTGGCATTGTAGCCTTTTGCTTCAAATAAACTTAAACCTTTTGCTAAAATGTTATCTTTTGTCTTTTTTATTTCATTATTGTTTTTTCTACTCATGTTTTTAATATACAACTGGTCATATTAATTGTCAATGCTAATTTTTTTGCACTGTTACTTCCACGCCTTGCTTTTCTAAAAAAGTTTTCATTTCACAAAGATATTTATGGCCTTTGCTATTGATATAACATGATTTACAAATTTGAATATCAACTTTTTTAACACCTCGTTGAGCATGACCAAACGCCATATCACAAAGGCATTCAGCATGTTCTTTGTAAATATCACCATTTACTTGTAAGTGCAATTCATTGTCATCACCATCAACTTTAATCTTCATAACCACTACCCTTTCTTTGTTGCTTGACTACAACATTTTCCAGCACATGAATTAGCGGACGAACACTGACACACTTCTTTTCCTTGAGAACTTTTTACTGCCAACTGTATCAAGTAACCTACCGCTATAATACCAATTAAACCTAAAATCAATTTTTCCATTATAAACTCACCTTCTTATATACTTTTAAGATAAGAACCATCTTTTAATTTTTCTTCGACCGAAGACCATGATCTTTTCGCATAAACAATCACCACCAAAAACTACTATCGACATAATAATGCTCCTCTCTTTATGCACATTTTGCTATATTAACTTCTCCTGTTACAGGATTAAAAATCGAGATTATATTTCTACCATTATTTTTGGAATAATATAAAGCTGTATCAGCGTATTCATATATTTTATCAATCTTTTCCGGCAAATGATGTAAGCTACACAAACCTGCGGAAATTGTTACATTTAAATAATTCTTTTTATCAATCATAAAACTATTATTCTCAATAGTACTTTTTATTCTCTTGATAATCTCTAAAGTCTGCTCTGATGTTATATCTTGAAACATTATGGCATACTCTTCGCCACCAACTCTTGCCACAACATCATCAGTTCTGGTATTTTGTTTTAAAATTTCAGCCACCTCCGCTAAAACTTTATCGCCAATTTCATGCCCATAGGTATCGTTAACTTTTTTAAAATGATCAATATCAATCATCACTATCGATAAATTATGTTCAAAGTCATTTTTATTAATAATAATTTTATCAAGTTCACTAAAAAATTTTCGCCGATTTGCAATTCCGGTTAAAGGGTCAGTCATTGCCATTTTTTTCATTTGTTGATAAGCAATTTCTAAGTCCTTACTGCGTTTTTCTAAATCTTGTTGCATTGTAATTAGTTTTTTATTAACCAGTATTAATTTTTCATTTTGTTTATTAATATAGCGGCGTGATTCCGCCAATTCCTTTATGGTTTCTTTTAACTCGGTTTCACGCAATGCTATTTTCCTAGCCATCCAGTTCATATTTCGCATCACTGATTTAAAATCATCTTCATCATCTTGATTGGCTGAATCTTTCGGCACAGACAATCTTTCATTATAAAATCCATCTTTAATTTTATTGGAAAAAGTTTTGATTTTACCCAAAGGATTACCAACCAACATTTTTATAATTAAACTAGGTAGGGATAATGCTAGAAATATTGATACTGCAAAGGTTATCGCGCTGACTTGATTAAAATCTTTTTGCACCATTAACGAACTTTGCTGCGCTAATATAATCATAGTGAATTGAGGAATTAATATAATAGTCATTAATATTAACCGAAATTTTAATATCAAAACTAGCACCTCCCTTCAGGCTTAATATCCTAATAATGTTCCAATTTGATAAATCGCAAAACTAGCGATCCACGCTAATATTGTAGAATAAAGAAAAGTAAAACCAGTCCATTTCCAAGAGTTTGTTTCTCTTTTTAATACTGCTAATGCTGCAAAACACGGCGAATAAAGCAGTGTAAAAATCATTAACGAAAAAGCTACTAATGGGCTAAAGATTGGATCATTTTTTATCGCTTCAGCTAATGGAGTACTTTCTTCATCGGCTTCACCTACACTATAAATAGTTCCCAATGTACTTACTAAAACTTCTTTCGCCGCCATTCCGGAAACTAAGCCCACACCAATTTTCCAATCAAAGCCCAGTGGTTTAATAACCGGTTCAATTACTCTGCCGATTTGTCCGGAATAACTTGCTGCCAAGCTTTCGCCGGCTTGTTCATTAGCTAATAATGATACTTTTTCATCTTTTTCACTTTCTAGCATTACATACTTTTTTGCAAACCCCACTAAAGCGGTATTTTCTGCTACAAAACTATCTAAGTTTTCAGCATTAGTATTTTCACTATTAGTAGCTTCTTTTAAATTATTAACCATAGTTACTAGTTCAGTATTGTCTTCTAATTTTTCCAATCCTAGTGGTGCCAATACTTCTGTATTAACATTTTGACTAAATTGTTCTTCGGCACCTGATATCAAGCCCTCATAATCTTTACTAAACTCAACATTTGTCGGATAGTTTGTTAAAAACCAAATTAAAATTGTCGCTGCTAAAATAAGTGTTCCGGCTTTTTTAACATACAATACCCCACGTTCCCACATATGTGTGACAATACTACGCAATGTTGGAAGGTGATATTTCGGCATTTCCATAATAAAGGGCTCAGTATTACCTTTAAATAATGTTTTTCTAAAAATAAAAGCCATTAATACCGCTAACATTATTCCAATAAAATAAACTAAAAACAGCATTGTTCCGGCAATCTCTTCACTAAAGAATGCCCCGATTAATAAAGTATAAACCGGTAATCTAGCACCA
This sequence comes from Negativicutes bacterium, assembly GCA_018052945.1. Taxonomy (NCBI): domain Bacteria; kingdom Bacillati; phylum Bacillota; class Negativicutes; species Negativicutes bacterium. The sequence goes on from JAGPMH010000002.1 coordinate 9,653, forward strand.
CAACTCATTAAAGGAGCAACCAGCATTGTAACCATTCGATCTTTATTATTTTCTAACGTTCTTGTACCCATAATTGAAGGAATAGTACAACCAAAACCAACTAATAACGGAATAAAGGATTTACCATGTAAGCCCACTGCTCGCATCACTCTATCCATAACAAAAGCGGCTCTAGCCATATAACCGGTATCTTCTAATAAGGCAATTCCTAAAAATAAAATTAAGATATTTGGTAAGAACGATAAAACCGCTCCAACACCACCAATAATTCCATCAACCACTAGTGATTTTAAATCACCGTTAGCCATATTTTGTCCAACAAAATCACCTAAAATAGTAATACCATTTTCAATCCATTCTTGCGGATAGGCGCCCACTGTAAAAACAAAATTAAACAACAACCACATAATCCCAAAGAATATTGGTAATCCCCATATTTTATGAGTTAAAACATTGTCGATTTTATCCGAAAAATTTTCATCCATATGCGAATGTTTTTCCGTAACTTCAGTGTAAATTTCATTAGCAAAAGCATATCTTCTTTCGGCAAGAACTAGTTCAATTTCTTCACTGAATTTATCTTTAAGCTCAATTCTAGCTTTTTCAACAACTCTTACCACAGTTTTTCCTTCAACTTTATTTTCGATTGCAGTTACTATTTCTTGATCATTTTCTAATAATTTAATTGCTAACCACCGTAGCGGATATTTTATGCCAGCGACATTTTCTAAACATGTTATAACTTCACTGATTTTAGCTTCAATTTCTGCACCATAAAATACTTTAAACGGTTTAATTTCTTGATTTGCTGTTGTCACAACAACTTTTTCTAAGATGTCATTAGTGCCCTCATTTTTATTACCGATTGACTTAACTACTGCTACACCAAGTTTTTCTGCTAATAATTTATCATTTACTTTTTCACCAATTTTTTCAGCTACATCCAACATATTTAAACAGACAACCATCGGGCGTTCCATTTCTAGCATTTGGACTGCCAGATAAAGATTTCTCTCTAAATTTGAGGCATCCAGAATATTAACAATCACATCTGGTCGTTCATCAATAACAACATTTCGTGCTACTAGTTCGTCTAGCGAATGAGCTGTTAAACTGTATGTTCCCGGTAAATCAATTATCAATAACTCTTTACCTGCAAAGTTTTTAAAGCCTTCTCTACGCTCTACCGTAACGCCAGGATAATTACCGGCATGCTGTCTTGCTCCGGTAATATTATTAAAAATAGTAGTTTTACCAGAGTTTGGATTACCTGCTAATGCAACTGTCAAATTACCTTTATCGTTAAGATTGTTTTTATCCATAATAAATATCTTCTCCCTGTTATTAATTAAATTCTTCCACTGCTATTAAGGAAGCTTCATTTTTGCGTAACGACAAATTGAAATTTTTAACTTTAATTTCAATTGGGTCGCCTAATGGTGCATATTTTTGAACCTTTATTTCAGTTCCGGTAACAATACCCATATCAATAATTCTTCTTTTAATAGCTCCATTACCTAAAATTTTTACTACTTTACAGGTCTGCCCTGTTTTAATCAAATCTAATGTTGTTTCCACACCAACACTCTCCTCTTTAGAATGATAATCGTTATCAAATGAACTTAATTTAAAAATCGCATTTCTGCGATAATGATAATCTTTCTCAACTGACGAAATTTATATTACTCTTATACTTTATAATTGTCAATACTCATTATTAAAAATTATTGTTAAATAATAAAAAATAATACAACAGTACCATTTTAGTTTAGTATCTTGGCACTGTTGTATTATAAAATTACTATCATTTGTTAGTTATCTTGACATTAAACGCCCCCACTTCCGCCTCCGTGGTTATACTGTCTTGAGGCATAGTTAGCTTATTTCCATCTCGCAGTGCAGAATAATGTGGTGACATTATTTCCACTGCAGCCTCATTAAAATAATCTTGAATGTTTTGGTGAAGGTAAGAATAAATACTAGCCATGGCATTTGGCTTATCAGTATAAGCATTAATTTGATACGAAACCGCAAAGTCATCTAGGCTCTCTTGAAAAACAAAGGGCTTTGGTTCCTTTAATATACCATCGGTCGCTAGTGCCGCCTCAATTAATAATTCATGAACTTTTCGCCAAGGTACATCATAACCGATTGTGATTGTTGTGTGCAAAATTAAGTTTGTTTCTTTCATTGCTCTACTATAATTTATGATCGGAGAATTAAAAATTGTCGAATTGGGAATAGAAATATCAACATTTTTAATCGTTCTAATTCTTGTCACAAGCAAAGTTTTTTCCAATACATCACCAATATTGTCCCCCACTTTAACTCTATCACCAATAGCAAAAGCTCTAGTATAAGTCAATGATATTCCAGCAATAATATTGGCAATTGCTGAAGTTGACCCAAAAGAAAATAACAAACCAACCAACACTGAAACACCTTGAAAAATTGGTGAGTTAGCGCCTGGCATATAAGGGTAAATAAATACTAAGGTCATTGCAAAAATTAAAAATTTTACAATTTGATATGTTGGATAACTCCACTCCGGATAAAAACCCTCAAAATTAAATTTACCTTTCTCAATACCAGTGAAAATCATTTTGAAAAATTTTAAAATATAATTACAACATAATAAAATCAAACAAATAATTAATAGATTTGGTAAATAGGCTACAACGCTTGTAAACCCTAACTGTAACGGAGTTACAATATAATTTAACAATTGATTGCTGTATTGTCTGGTATCAGGAAATAAACTTAAAATATAATAAATATAAAGATAAAAAACTATTACTTTGATAATATAGCCAACATATCTTAACAATTTTTCAGTAAATTTTAAGAGTTGTTGCTCTGACACCACTTTTATTTTTTTTTCTAAAGAAACTATCCATTGTTTTAGTTTATCTAATATATACTGTAAAACATTTTTAATGGCTTTTAGCAAAAATACTACAAAAGCAGTTGCCAAAATAGCTTTCAAAATATTAATTGCTAAGTTTTGCATTTTCCGTTCTTCACGATATATTTTTAAAGCATATGTTATCTGTTCTTTACGCTCTTGTGCTAATTTCTTTATTTCGAGATGCTCAGATACTGCATCAGCATTGGTAATTGTTAATATTATATTGTTTCCAATAACAATATTTTGTTCATATTCACTATCTTTTATATCTATATTATCTAAAGACAACGAGATGTTTTGCCCTATTTTTACCAATCTCTCACTTATTCTTTTAGCCCTGTCTTCCGGTGTAAAAGAGCCGATTTTCGCTTTAATTTCAAACAAAGTAGTACCATCAAGTGTCACCGGATACTTATATTGATCTATTATTTCCTTGCTATCATTCGCAAAAGCCAAACTGAAAAAACATAACGAAATTAGCATAACAATCATTATTAATTTTTTCATAACCGCACTCACTCCTTGCTAAAGTATACCTCTATTGTATCTGCTGATTATACTCTTTTAGTTAAACAAATCTTTTTAAATCCCTTTAAATCTTTATGGAAAAATTTATAAAATGCCAAAAAAAATGATGCCATTTAAGCATAATTTTATAACTATTACTAAGTATTAGTTTAGGTTTTTATCGCGATAATAATTTGTTCCTTTTACCGCTAATTCTGCAGCCAAGCCTTTTGTTGTCATTTGATACATCCAAACACCATTGTCAACATGAATCGCACCTTCTAATGCCCCGCCACTGATTCCGTCATCAGCAACAGCCGTTGCTTGTGCCCCAAACGACCAGCCTTTTTGGACAAAAGAATTTAATGAGTCGCTATCGGTGAAAACAAAAATAATCGCATATTCTTTTATTCCAAGACCCAATCCAGCTTGATATTCTTTCATTTTCATATAAACTTTTTCACCAGTCAAATTGTTTACCGCCATCCCTCTGCCGTGAGAACTACCTAAAATTCCAAGCTTAAAGCCGGTATTATTAAATACGGCATAACCTTTAGAATTGGCAATAACTTGGCGGGCTTTAGGCTGTTTTTGATATAACTGTTCTAACGTAGAATTTGTTTTTTGATTTAACTCTGCTCTTTGACTAGCTGCACTTGCTGCAAAAACTGTTGTATCAGCCATCAAAACTATCACTAGTAAAGTTAAGACTATTTTGATTATTTTCACAATAATCCTCCTGCTCAATATAATTTAAAAAATATTTTATTTAATATTTACTTCTTCATAATAAGCTTATTTCCCTTTTTTTCATTATTACTTCTGGCCTTAGTTACCATTTTAACCTACTGATAAATTAAAAATTTTTACACAGTAAAACTAGCTATCGACAATTATCTGTCAATAGCTAGTTTTTATTTACTAACTTTATTTAAAATTATACTATCTCTAGTTTTCCCGCTTGCCCCACCGTGGGTATAGCCTACTACTGCAAAGTTTTCTGCTAGTTGCTGCGCGAAAGCTTCATAGTTTTCATATTTTGCTCTAAGACATGATGATAAGTGTACAACATCAACGCCTTTACTTTGTAGTGTTGCAATTTTTTTAGTTATATCACCACCATTATGAGTGAATGCTACTAATTCTAATTCATTATCAACATACCGCTGAAATGAGTCACTTTTAGTAAAAAAAGCTTTTAAGCACCCACCACCACTACACCGCATCATTGTTTCTTCATTTACTATAATTGCTATTTTCATACTTTACTTCTCAGCTTTGCTTATAATATTTTTAGTTCTTAAAAATTTCATAAGTTAAGCTATTTTCACTTTCTATTACTCTAAACGAAAAATTATTATTAAGAGCACCAACAAATGCTTCCAACCAACTTTGATAAAGCTCCAACATTATTGCTGGACTGATATTAACCCTCTTCCAGTTAGGTTCTTGCAAACAATGGCCAATTCTCCAAAGGATGCTATCATCATCTGACTGTATAACCATATCAGCTTGGTCACAGGGCATTCCATTTAGATAATAATCATTTAATATTACATATAACCCCTTAGCTGTTAAAGCATCATATTTTTCAGTGTTTTGTACTGAGTTACCAATTATTGCACCATGTTCTTTAAAGGCTTCTTTTATTAAATCTTTCGCCGTAGCTCCACAAAAAGCTAGGGTCTCTTTAATCAAGGCCGCTTCTCTAGATTCTGCTAAATTTATTTGGCGTTGTAGCCAGCCGTGAATATTATCATGCTCGATTAATTCGGCTAAATCAACTTTAGGCAGTGGTTTTCCATAAGTTTGCCAAACTTGCTCTCTTAACTCTTCTACTGTATCACCACAAACAGCACTTAATTTTTGATAAATAAAATCTTCTCTGTTATTAACTATTTGAATTTTCGAATATAGCCAATAATGAATTGGTCCAATAAATGCACTCATTAGTTTTCACCTCTTACAATAATTTCATTTAATGCTGTTATCAGCTCATTAACTTCAATACCATGAATATCAGCTGCTTTTTGTAATTCTTCACCCGTAGCCGAAGGACAGCCTAAACATCCCATTCCAAAAGAACGCAATACCGGAATAGTCTGCGGATAAACTCTAATAATATCGGCAATAATACTTTGGGCAGTTATCATATCACCAAACACCAATGTTCCTTCAGTAAGTCCTCCTGGTATCGGCTGTAATACTTCTGTTTGAGAGTATGGTTTTTCCTGTTCTAGCGAGATAATATCATTTTCAAATTCACCTAAAACATCAGTTTTAAACTTTTCAAAGCCAATTCTATCAATAAATTCTCCAACTCTTTCAATATCAGCATTTTTTTGATAGTATCTCACAATAATATCAACAATCTTTAAAGTATCTTCATAATTCAATCCTGTTATTAATCTATCGCCTAATCGCGGATGTGCTCCAGCACTGCCACCAACATAAATATCCCACCCTATGTCCGTACCGATAACCCCCACATCTTTAATTACAGCCTCCGAACAAGAGTTAGGACAACCAGAAACGCCCATTTTCATCCTTGACGGCATCTCTTTTTTGATATAGCGTCGATCTAGCTCAAAACCTAATTTAATACTATCTTGCTTTGCTCTTTTACAAAACGCTATTCCTGGACAAATTTTTACGCTTCTAACACAATTAGCAAATCCAATGGCCGGATTCATCCCCAATTCATCCCAAATACTATCAATATCTTCTGCTTTTAGTCCTGTAATCATAATTCGTTGTGCTGAAGTTAATTTCAATACTCCATGATATTTTCTTGCAACATTAACATATTTCTCTAACATATCAGGTTTTATAAAACCGCCCGGTAAATGTGGTGTAATTGCATATGTTTTATTGCCATTGTGAATCTTTTGTAAATTAGCCCCTGTAGGTAACATCATTAAGCCCTCCCATATTTTATCTTGTCCTTTGATTTATATAATAGCTGGTTTTAAGTTAAATTTCTTTGATATTTATCACATTTTTAGGTATTATTTAATGTTATTTTTGATAATTTTACCATATCTTTATTTTTTTTGAAAGATTCAACCATAAAATAAAAAATGCACCTCCAAATATTAGACTTGGTTGTCTAACATTTGGGGTGCACTTCATCTTTAAACTTAGGTGATTTTTATTTTAATATTTTTCATAATGAACTTTATTAGGTTCATAGCGATCAATGTAGTTATTCTTAACATCAGAATATCCAATGGCAACTATCGAAAACGGCATAATTGATTGCGGTAAGTTAAATAAACTTCTGACCTTTTCCATTCTTTCTTCGACTGGTGCAACCCCAAGCCAAACTGTTCCCAAATCAAGTTCAGCAGCCTGTAATAATATGTTTTGAGTTGCTGCTGCCAAGTCTTGCTGTACACATTCCGGAAATTTCACGGTTTCATTTGCTAAATTTCCTAAGACGATAATTGCGACATTACTTTCTTTTACCGGTCCTGTATATGGACTAACTAACCCTAGCTGATTTAACAGCTCTTTCTCCCTAACTACAATAAATTCCCACGACCGTTGATTGCCGGCAGAAGGAGCTTGCATCGCTGCTTTTAATAATTGTTCAATAATACTATTATCAACTTCTTTATTTAAATACTTCCTGATACTACGTCTGGTAAAGATTGAATTCACAATAACCACTACCCTTCCATAAAATATTAATTGTTTGAGCTAATTATATATGCTATTCTCTAAATAAAAAAGTATGCACTTTTTAGTTAGATACTATACTTTAGGAGAGTGACTATGAAAAAACATGACGAAGCATTAACTTTAGAATGTCCAGTAACATATACCTTATCAATTTTAGGTGGCAAATGGAAATGGCTCATTATTTATCTTTTGTTTGAACATAATATTCTTCGCTACGGAGAGTTAAAAAAACGGTTATTAGGAATAACGCATAAAATGTTAAGTCAACAACTCAAAGAGCTTGATGCCGCTAATCTCATCAACCGTAAAGAATATCAACAAATTCCACCTAAAGTCGAGTATTCCTTATCGGAGCAAGGAAAAACGCTATTGCCAATACTAAATTTAATGTGTGAATGGGGCAGAAAAAATCATCCACCAGTATAGCTTACTCACTGCTACCTTTATGTCCGCCAACATAATGTGCTCGTTCTAAAAATGTCCCTCCAGCCAGCGAACCAGCATAAAATATTGATGTTTTACCAAATCTATCACGCAAACTATCCACCACTTGATCAAGGGCGTTTTTTTTAATATCACCACAAAATAATTCCATTTGTTCAACCTTTAGTGAAACTATCTTGCTGGCAGTAATATTAACTGAGCGAACCGGCTGTCCTTGCCACTTTTCGCTAAATTCTCGCCTAGCCAATTCACTAATAACCGCTGTAGAATTTTCCGGTCGACTTAATTTAATCTTTATGGTAAGTTCTTCCGCTAAATTTCTATCAGCATAACCAATACCTAAAAATATTTCATTACACTTTTCTTGATGTTTACGTAGCCTTTCACAAACATCGCCCACCATTTCTTTAATGATTATCAAAATTTCAGCTTTGCTAAAGTAATCTCGCATTAAAGTCTGATTCTTACTATATGATCTATTTTTAACAGGGGCTTTCTCCCTAATAATACTAGCATCTAAGCCCCAAGCATGATAATAAAGTTGCAAGCCCATTATTCCTAAATGTTTTTTAAGTCTATTAGGATCAAAATGTGCCAAATTTTCAATACTATAAATCCCCATTTGCTTTAATTTTTTATCATAGCCTTTTGAAATCCCCCAAAAAGCAGTCATTGGTTTTATCTTCCAGACTGTTTGATCTATACTTTCATAAGACCACCGGGCAATCCAAGGTGGTCTTTTTTTTGCGTCATTATCTAACGCTAATTTTGCTAGCAGCGGATTGTCACCAATGCCAATGCTAACAACTAACCCTAGCTCACTTTTTACTGTTTTTAAAATACGCTGTGCTATTTCTTCCGCTGATCCGAATAATTTTTGATAAGCAGTAACATCTAATATCGCTTCATCAATACTATAGACTTGCAAATCTTCACTAGACACAAACTTTCGAAAAATCTCTTGTATTTTTTTATTAATGTCAAGGTATAGCGCCATATTAGGCTCTACTATCATAATTGGCGATTTTTTTGGTATTTCAAACAATCTGTTACCAGTTTTGATATTGTATTCCGTCTTAACCTTAGGACTACTTGCCAAAACAACTGCACCGGTTCGGTGGCGATCTGATACTACTGCAATATAGGCTTCCAGTGGATCGATTTTTCGTTTAACCGCTTCGACAGAAGCAAAAAATGATTTTACATCAATCCATAACACACTTCGCCTTGGAAAAGCCGAAAAATCAACCAACCCCATTATTACAACCTTCTTGCACTTTTAGTTGTTCACTATGTTCTGATAATAACATTCCTGCCCACTTAACCATTCCTCGATCAACATAAAATACTCTTACCATTTCTTGATAAAGAGGAATCTGTAGTAAATCTACAGTATCATTATTATTCAATCTCATTCACCTCTATAATTATATTATCAGAACATATGTTCTCTGTAAATATTTAGCTAATAAAAAAATTATAGCACCAGCTTAAATAAAATTTTAAGTTGGTGCTATAATTTTTTTATTATTCTTTTTCAGTAACTGCTAACCAAATTTCTCTATAAGTATTTCCATTTTCAACTTTAATTTTGTTTTATAATAATCTGTTTATTAATAATGTCCAAACTACGGATTACTTAGCTTTTCGGTTCAAATTTATCCATTTTTTCTGCTATTTTTTCTAATGATTTTGCAATACTCGCAAATAAATAAAAAAAGTATGCTATTACTCCTAAATAAATCAACATAAAAATAAAGCCAAATCCTGCCATCCCACCATTGTACATCAGAACAACCTCCTTTATTTTTCCTATATATTACATTTCGCTATTTTTTAAAAAATACCTCTATCTTGAAAAGATATTTTAATGCTAATAACCGATGCCTTCTTTTAAAAAAGTTCCATTTTTAAGTTCCGCAAAAGCATTATTTAACTCTTCTTTAGTATTCATTACTATTGGCCCACCCCAAGCCACCGGCTCATTTAGTTGTTCTGAACTGACAAATAAAACTTGAGAATTTTTCTCGGTAGCCTTTAGCTCAACAAAAACTCCGGTCGTTAGCCTTACTGCTGTTTTTTCAGCTATTAACTCCCCGCCAACATAAACTTCGCCACTTAAGGTAAATAACAACACTGCTTTATCTCTTTCCGTATTGATAATAAGGCTAGCGTTAGCATTCAAGTGGATATCATAATAATCAAGTGGTAGATATTTACTCATAAACCCTCGTTTATTAGAAAATTCCCCCGCTAATAATCTAAGTTTGCCACTGTCCAATATTATTTCTTCAATTTCACTATTTTTAATACTACGATATTCCGGTGCTACCATTTTATTTTTCGCTGAAAGATTAAGCCACAACTGAACCCCTAATAACCTTTCACTTGCCGGTAATTTTTCTTCATGTAAAATTCCTGAGCCAGCAGTCATCCATTGCACTTCTCCGTCTGTAATAGTATCTTCATTTCCCAAACTATCACGGTGCGTCATTTTTCCGCGATATACATAACTAATAGTTTCGATCCCTCGGTGCGGATGTAGTGGAAACCCTGCAGTATAATCACTAGGATTAATACTATCAAAAGAGTCTAACATTAAAATAGGGTCATAGGTTTCAACTGTACTAAGCCCTAATACCCTTACTAAATTAACCCCTGCTCCATCTTGTGTTTTAAAACCAGTCACCTTTTGCTTAACTTTTCGTTCCATAAGGTTATCCTCCTTTTATTACACTATTACCTGAAACTTTAAAACTCATTATTACTATAACTCTAATATAAATATTTTATCATTATTTTTCTGTTATTACCATTTTTTTGAATTGAATGATTTTAAAATATTTTTCACAAAGAAACTGTTACTATATTGTCAGCCAATGATACTTAGTTTAAAATTATAGTTGTGATTAATTATTTAAAAGTTAAAACTTATACTGCAAGGGAGAAATGACAATGCATAAAATTACCAAAATTGATATAATTACTCGTCCCAATAAACTCTAAGACTTGAAAGAAGCATTAAATGAAATTGGCGTTACAGGAATGACTGTAAGTCAGGTCTATGGCTATGGTCTTACTAAGGGTCATACCGAAATATACCGCGGTAAAGAGTACACTATCAATTTACAACCAAAAGTAAAAGTTGAAACAGTAGTCTGTGAAGTGCCCGTAGAAAAAGTTCTTAAGGCTGCGCAAAAAGTGTTGCGAACCGGTAAAATTGGTGATGGTAAAATTTTTGTATATAATCTCGAAAATGCAGTGCGTATTCGTACTGGTGAAGAAGGGCCTAGTGCCATTATGGATCCACAAGACAGTTAAACTTGTTATAAATAGTTCTTCTTTTTATTTTAACATCTATGCTATAATACATTGAATTAAGGCAACGAAGCCAAACTTAGCAAATTTGTGTCACATCACAAATTTGCTAAGTTTGGCTTTTTTTTTATGTCTTTAATAAATTTGCACATTTTACCATTATAAAGTTGGAGGTATTAACAATGGAAATTACAACTCAATCATTAGCAGTCGGATTAGATACAGTATGGGTATTACTCTGTGCTGCCTTAGTATTTTTTATGGAAGCTGGTTTTGCCGCTTTGGAGGCAGGTTTAATTCATAGCCGTAATTCATTAAATATTATGATGAAAGTTCTTATGGATTGTACGGTTGGTCTTATTGGATTTTTTCTCTTTGGTTTTGCTCTAATGTATGGTGCCGACAAATTTGGGATGATTGGTACCAGCGGATTTTTTTTACAAGGTGATTTCAGTCATCTCGGTTTAAAAATACCAATTTATGCCTTTTGATTATTCCAAGCTGCTTTTGCCATCGCGATGGCAACAATAATTTCTGGAGCAGTAGCTGAACGCATGAAATTTTCTCCTTATTTAGTCTTTTCATTAATTGCTACGGTGTTTATCTACCCACTTGCCGGTCATTGGGTTTGGAGTCCTGATGGTTGGTTAAATAAAATAGGGATGTTAGATTTTGCGGGATCAGCAGTTGTACATTCCTTAGGCGGTTGGGGAGCTCTCGCTGCTGCTTTAGTACTTGGACCACGTAGTGGTAAATATAATCGTGATGGTTCTATGAATGTTATGCCCGGTCATAATCTGCCACTAGCAGCGTTAGGGGCTTTTATCTTATGGTTTGGTTGGTTTGGCTTTAATCCCGGAAGTACCTTGTCCGGTCTTGATTTAAATATTGCTCGTATTGCTATAAATACTAACTTAGCAGCAGCTGCCGGTGGTACCGCGGCGGCCTTATTCACACTTTTCCGTTATGGCAAAGCCGATCCAAGTATGGGCATCAACGGATCTTTAGGTGGTCTTGTCGCTATTACCGCAGGGTGCGCTTATGTTGAGCCTATAAGTTCTTTAATTATTGGGGCTATTGCCGGTATGCTAATAGTAATTGCTGTACCATTTTTTGATCGTATGAAAGCAGATGACCCTGTTGGTGCAATTGCAGTACATGGTGTTTGCGGTACCTTTGGAACACTTGCTGTTGGTATTTTCGCTGAAAAGGGCGGTTTCTTATATGGCGGTGGATTCCACTTACTTAGCGTACAAGCCCTTGGAGTGTTAGCAATTTCACTATGGGGTTTCGCCACAACTTATGCTTTATTCTATGCAATGAAGAAAACTGTTGGTATTAGAGTAACTTTAGATGAAGAAACTGAAGGCTTAGATTTAGCTGAACATGGGATGGCTGCTTACAATGAAATGGAATACAATCCCTTTGCAACAGTTCAAAACCTTGGCGGTAAAATGACACCTAACAATTTTAAATAATTTTCAAATTAATAATTAAGCTATTACATCTTTGGCTGATAATAAAATTTTATTATCAGCCATTTTTTATATAAAAAAGTGCTTACTACAAGGTAAGCACTTCAGACAAAGCAACCGATAGTCTAGTAAACATAATCAAGAAGCTTGTTTGAGCTTATGACTTTCCATAAAGGCATCTATTCTTTGATTTACATTTTCTTTTAAATTTTGGTAGAAAAAAAGATAATCATACATATGAAAAACCCCTGGCTGAAAAACATCCAACACCGGCGGATAATCTATTGTATTAACATTAATTACTTTTAAAGTTCCCCGCTTCTTATCTAAATAAGCACCCGTAAAAGCAGGAACTGCTTTTATAACTTTCCCGTCATAGTCGGTAAAAACAGCACCTTTATTTAAGGATTTATCAGCGTAAGTATCAGTAGTAGTCCAGTTTAGCGGATTTATCCCTAATGTCATATCCGGCACTAATAATGATGTTTTTATGTCCTCAGCTTCAGTGTTAAATGAAACAATAACGCCTATATCTCGTTCGCCCTGCGCCATTTTAAGTTGTGGATAATTCTTAACCTCTTTTGGCGTAACTCTCCAGCCGATAGCATATGCGGCAACTAAGCGGTCTTGTAGACTTTTATCATGGTACACATCTTTTAGCAATCGCAATACCATATCAGCACCTTGACTAAAACCGGCCAATACAATCGGCCTTCCTTGATTAAAATGCTCCAAGTAGTATAAAAACGCAGCCTTAACATCTTGATAAGCTAAATCAAAGCATGGCGCCTCCGTTAGCGGAGCAACTTTATAAGCAAAAAGCGATACCTGTCGATAATAAGGGGCATAAAAATTTGCTTGTTGAGCATAAATGTCTTTTTCCATATTGATTGCCCCGATAAAATTACGACGTAAAGTGCTATCATCCAAATTCATGTTAAGCTGGTTCTCATTCCCCAAACACACCGTTGGCGCAATGAAAAACACATCAACATCATAGGCAGATTTTTCAATCGGTGCATAAGCCCAATTGTTGCCATCTCCATAGTTTATATTTTTTTCCTTGGCATATCCCACAGTACCAAATAGGAGGCATACCAAGCATACCCCTAAAAATATTTTAATTTTTTTCATTAGCTCTCCCCTAAGCAAAGCTTATATACTTTACCTCGCTTGCAGTACATCAATATACTTTAAAATGCTTCATAACCTATCCCGCATTTGTTTGCTTAACAATCTTCACCCAGCACTTTTACGCAATTTTTCCCTGAATGCTTAGCAAAATAAAGACTCTGATCAGCCCGCTTAATAAGGTCAAGTACATTATCATCGCCTTCCTTCAGGCAACCGATTCCACAACTAACCGTTACAGCAATTACCGCTCCGCCAGCTGCCTCTAGGCAAATCTGTAAGGCCGCAATTTCGCTACGAATACGCTCCGCTATACCAATTGCTTCGTCTGTATCGCCATGAGGTGCAGCGATAATAAATTCCTCTCCACCATATCTCCCACAAATATCGCGCTCCCTAATACTGCCCTTGATGATTTTCGCAATCCTGCGCAAAACTTGATCACCGGCAATATGCCCATAAAGATCATTTACCTTCTTGAAATCATCAATATCCAGCATAATTACTGCCAGATTGCCCCCTTGCTGGTGGGCAAGTTTCCAGGCACTCTGTAGTAATTGGTCAAAATAATATCGATTAAAAATTTGACAGAGTCCATCAATTTGCGCCTGTTCTCTCAGCATAACCCCCTCAATCTTCTCGGTAACATCCATACAACTACCAATATATCCAACAAAATTTTTATCATCATCATACACGGGAACACCACGATCATTAATCCAGCGGTACTCGCCATCAAAGCGACGCAAACGGTATTCCATTTCAAACGACTCCCGCTTTGCAAAAGCATCCATATAAATTTTCATACATCGATTCAGATCATCAGCATGCACACCTTCAGTCCACCCATTGCCAAACTCCTGCTCTAGTGTTCTATTGGTAAATTTCAGCCAAGTTTGATTAAAATAATGACATTTACCATCTGTTCCTGCCCGCCATATCATATTGGGTGACGATTCAACAATAAGTTTATACTCCTTTAAATCCAGTTCCATCGCTCCACCTCATTCCAAACTCTTGCACTGCCATTACAGCAATATGATTTTGGTATAATATTCTCCATTTTAAATTAAAACCCTTTGTCCATTGTTATTTTATATTATACAAGATAATTATTTACAGGAACTGAAAAGCTTCGATGAAAAGTAGAAACTACACTCCAAACATACTCTCATTTATACCCAAATAAAATAGTGAAGTTGCCGAAAAACTTGAAGAAATAAACGGCTCTATAATAAATGTTGTGGTCTTGATGAAAATCAAGGCTACAACATTTATTTTTTTTGCGCACTAAAAAACATGACAAATTCCTGATAAAATATTAATCGCCAAACTAATACTTTAAGGAGGGTTGTCATGTTTAAATTAGATTTTATCACATCTATTCTTCATTTACCAGAACGTAGTCTTCGCCTCATAAAGGATAATACTTTTATTCTCACACTTCCTGTTGTTTTACACAAATGTCCTCATTGTAATAAACCTACTACCAGGATTCACAGTTATCGTAATCAACCAGTAAAATCTGTTTTTCTTTTTAAAACCAATTACTCACTTATTTACCGTAAACGTCGTTACTTTTGTAATCAATGTTTAAAGCCTTTTTCTGAATTAAATAATTTTATTTCTAGATACCAGCGTATGTCAAAAGCCACTATTACTTCTCTTGTTAATGAACATGGTTTTCTTTCTTCTTCAACCGACATCGCAAGACGCTTTAATATATCTACTACTACAGTTCAACGTATATTCAAACATATTGTACCTGATTCAAATAAGCTTTCTTCTGCTATATCTATTGATGAATTTAAAGGTAATGCCGGCGCTAAGTTTCAAGTAGTTATTAATGATTTAGTAAATTACAATTGTCTAAATATTATTGAAGATCGTTCGCCAGATATTTTATATGCTAAAATTTTAGAGTATCCTTTGGCAGAACGTCTTAAAGTTCGTCATGTAAGTATTGATTTAAGTCCAGCTTTTAAAAAGATGGTGGAAGAATGTTTCCCTAATGCTAAAATTGCGGCAGATAAATTTCATACAGTTCGCATGGCAAATGATGCACTAGATACTATTCGTAAAGAGTTACAAAATACTTTGCCAAAAGAGCAACGTAAATATTTCAAACGGTCTAAATACTTACTGCTAAGTCGTGAGAAAAATTTAAAAACTGATAATGATAGAACTGCTTTGCAGATAATGCTTAACTATTCGGACAAGCTTTCAGCTGCTTATGCATTAAAAGAAGCTTATTTTAATATTATGGACAGTAAAGATAGTAAAGAATTTACTGCATGCTTAAAACAATTTCAGCTAGCAGTAGAAAAGCAGGAATTAAAGCCATTTCAAAAATTACTAAAGACAACAATAAGATGGAAGAGTGAGATTATTCATGCAATAGCAACTGGATATAATAATGGTTTTACTGAAGGATGTAATACGACCATAAAAAACTTAAAACGTATTTGCTATAGTTTTAGAAGCTTTGTAAATTTCAAACGGCGAATTATATTTTTATTAAATAACCCTGACCGTAAAAACCAACGAAAACATCGAGACTCTATAGGATTTTGTGCATGAAAAACCGGACAGAAAATATTTCTGTCCGGTATAGACCACAACATTTGACAAAGAGCCATATTTTTGTAAAAAATAAGGGTACATATCTTAGATATGTACCCTTATAATTATTTAATTTATAGCTAAACGATTTAGATTATTCTTCCCAATCCATTGAACGTTTAACAGCTTTTTGCCAACCAGCATATAATTTAGCGCGTTCTTCAGCACCCATAGTAGGCTCGAAACGTCTATTTAATTGCCAGTTTTGGATTAAGTCTTCTTTGTTAGCCCAAACACCAACTGCAAGACCTGCTAAGTAAGCAGCACCTAATGCAGTAGTTTCAGTAACAACTGGACGATCTACAGGAACGCCTAAAATATCACTTTGGAATTGCATTAATAAGTTATTAGCAACAGCGCCACCATCAACTTTTAATGCTTGTAATTTGATTCCTGAATCAGCTTCCATTGCACCTAAAACGTCTTTAGTTTGGTAAGCCATTGAATCAAGAGTAGCACGGATAATGTGGCCTTTAGTTGTACCACGAGTTAAACCAAGGATTGCCCCACGAGCTTTCATATCCCAGTAAGGAGCTCCTAAGCCAACGAATGCAGGTACTACATATACGCCTTCAGCATCAGTAACTTTACCAGCATAGTACTCTGAATCTTGTGCTGCTTCGATAGCTTTTAAGCCATCACGTAACCATTGTACAGCAGAACCAGCTACGAAGATACTACCTTCTAAAGCGTATTCAACTTTGCCTTCAATACCCCAAGCAATAGTTGTTAATAGACCATTTTTGGAAGTATATAATTCGCTACCAGTGTTCATAAGCATGAAACAACCTGTACCATAAGTGTTTTTAGCCATACCAGGTCTGAAGCAAGTTTGTCCAAATAATGCAGCTTGTTGGTCACCAGCAGCACCAGCGATTGGAATCTCAGCACCTTGGAATACTGCAGGAGCAGTTAAGCCATAAACTTCACTGGAAGGACGAACTTCTGGAAGCATTGATTTTGGAACTGTAAGAATTTCTAATAATTCGTCATCCCATTTAAGATCACGGATATTGTACATTAATGTACGAGAAGCATTTGAATAGTCAGTTACATGAACTTTACCACCGGATAATTTCCAAATTAACCAAGTGTCAATTGTTCCGAATAATAACTCGCCAGCTTCAGCTTTAGCGCGAGCACCTTCAACATTGTCTAAAATCCATTTAACTTTTGTTCCGGAGAAGTAAGCATCAACAACAAGACCAGTTTTTTGTCTGAATTTATCTGCTAATCCTTTAGCTTTGATATCATCACAAATAGCCATTGTTTGACGTGATTGCCATACAATTGCGTTGTATACTGGTTTACCTGTAGCTTTTTCCCAAACAACAGTAGTTTCACGTTGGTTAGTGATACCGATTGCAGCGATTTCGCTTGGGTCAATACCAGCGTTAGCTATAACTTCAGCCATTGTTCCGATTTGAGTTGACCAAATTTCATTTGCATTATGTTCAACCCAACCTGGTTTAGGGAAAATTTGAGTGAATTCTTTTTGTGCAACAGCAACGATATTTGAAGTTTCATCAAATAAAATTGATCTCGAGCTAGTAGTACCTTGGTCTAAAGCTAATACATACTTTTTAGTCATAATCTCTCAGCAACTCCTCAAAAATATTATTTTTTTAATTTTTATTTTTTAGTGGGGATATAGATATTATCTTTATCCCCACTTTAAAATACAGTTGAACTTTTTAATTGTAAGTTATCGGTAACAGATTAGAATAAACCTACTGCTTTACCAACAACGAATGCAAGAACTGCACCAACCATAGGACCAACTACAGGAACCATTGCATAACCCCAATCGGAGCTACCTTTACCAGCGATAGGAAGGATAGCATGCGCAATACGAGGACCAAGGTCACGAGCTGGGTTTAAAGCATAACCAGTAGGACCACCTAAGCTTAAGCCTAGAGCCCAGATTAACATAGCTACTAAGTAAGGACCAAAACCTGCAGGGAATTTACCATTGTTAGCATGGAAGATTGCAAAAATCATAAGAATTAGCATTGCAGTTGCAATAATTTCACAAAGAAGGTTTGCACCAGTATTGCGAATTGCAGGACCAGTTGCGAATACTGCTAATTTTAAACCAGCATCTTCTGTAGCTTCCCAATGTGGTAAGTATACTAACCAACAAACGATCGCACCAACGATACCACCGCAAAGTTCAGCAATCATAGTCATAACTGCTTGGTTTGCACTATAAACACCCATCATAGTTTTTGCTAAAGTAACAGCTGGGTTTAAGTCAGCTTGTGGAGCACCAGTAGCAATAGCTGTGAATACACCTAATAATACCGCAAAAGCCCATCCAGTAGTGATAACAATCCAACCACTGTTTTGACCTTTTGAATTTGTTAAAAGAACGTTAGCAACAACGCCACAACCGAAAATAAGTAATACCGCAGTTCCTAAAAACTCGCCTAAAAGATTTTCGTACATTAAAAAACCCTCCATCATAAATATAATTTTAAAATAATTCCTAACCTGAACTTCCCCGGCACTGCCGTCACTTTATAACAGCTACTACCAACCCCTCTCAATGAATTTTGTAATATACGGCGTATTTACAGAGAAACCACCAAGAGATGCTTGATGGTCAAAAATTTAGCATTACTCTCTTTTAGTTCCGCCTATATATTAATTTAAAATTAAATCCTTAAACATTATACCATAAAATATATTTTTTAGCAAAAAAAACTTTTTTAGTATTTTTCTACTAATTATGGTTATAAAAAAACACCAAAGAGATTTTGATGCTACACTTACTATTAGTAGTAAGTTGTTTGGAATAATCTCTCTTTTATTACTCCCAAATCAATATCTCATTTTCTTGTTAATATACATATTCGACATCTTTTTTAAAATTCCTGCCGATATTTATATTTTTTTTTATAATTGCATCATTTTTTAATTTGATGCAATTATAAAGTTCTTCATTATCTTTATGATTATATAATTAGACAAAAACTTTCAAAATCCTTCTTTTATTTGAATTATTTTTTTATTTTTTGTCTAATTAACTCCAAAGCTCTTTTTTGCTGGTACTAACAGCATGAATACCGTTATCTAAGGCATGCTGTACATCTTCCATTGTATTCATCAGCCCACCAGCTAATATCGGCAAACTTGTTTCACGATATAATTCGTCAATTATACTTTTTGGCACTGATGCCGGCAAAATTTCAACCGCATCCGGTTTGCAACTTCTCAATAAGTTAATTCCTGATTTCAAAGCCTCGGAATCCATTACAAAGAAACGTTGAATTACTATCATACCTTCTTCGCGGGCAAACTTAACTAATTGTGGTTTAGTGGTAATCGCGCCTGTTACACCCAATCGTGCCAAATAGCGAATTCCAGCTTTATCTTTACCAATACCGCCTAATAAGTCTAAATGTACCAAAATACGCTTATTATGTTTTTGCGCTTCTTGAATAATAGATGGCAATACGATAATATCGCCAAACAATAATATAATACTGATTGATTTAGTATTATTAATGGCATATTTAAAATCATCAACAGTTCTAACAGCAGGGATTATTGCCCCTTCTTCAAAGATTTTATCACATATACTTTTTTGTACCATTTTACTCACTCTCTTATTATAAATATTGACTAACTATAAACTTTCGTCAAAATAGTCTAATTTCCTTCATTTAGGTGTATTTATTTTTAACGAACTAATATTTTTCTGTTTTTTGTTTCAACACAAAACTATTTTATCATAAAACTACAAAATTCCAAACCATAAATTCAAAAATAAATAAAGATTTTATTAATGTTGGTTTTTATTTACTAATCCTGTATAATATATCATTATCTTATTTATTTTGAGGAGGTACTATTTTTATGGCTTTAATTAATGAAAACTATTTAAAACTACCTGGCAGTTATCTCTTTTCCGAGATTGCTCGTCGCGTTAACACTTTTAAAAACGAAAATCCAGACGCTGACATTATCAGATTAGGAATTGGTGATGTTACCAAACCTCTTCCTGAAGCATGTATTAAAGCAATGCATGAAGCAGTTGATGAAATGTCAAACCCTGCAACATTTCGTGGTTATGGTCCTGAGCAAGGCTATGAATTCTTAATTCAAAAAATCATTGAATGTGAGTATACTACCCGTAATGTTGATATTGCTATGGATGAAGTATTTGTTAGCGATGGTTCAAAAAGCGATGTTGGAAATATCCAAGAAATCTTCGGTACAGATAATATTGTAGCAATCACTGATCCGGTTTATCCTGTATATTTAGATACTAATGTTATGGCTGGCAGAACCGGAATTTTAAAAGACGGTGTTTTTGAAGGGGTTAAATACCTTCCTTGCAATGCTGAAAACAACTTTACCCCTGAGCTTCCTACTGAAAAAGTTGATCTTATTTATTTATGTTGTCCCAACAATCCCACTGGTACAACCTTATCAAAAGCTGAACTGAAAAAATGGGTTGATTATGCTAAGGCTAACTCTGCTATTATTTTATTTGACGCTGCTTATTCAGCTTATATCACTGAAGATGATGTTCCTCGTTCGATTTTTGAAATTGAAGGAGCTAAAGAGGTCGCGATTGAATTTAAATCATTTTCTAAAACTGCTGGTTTTACCGGTACGCGTTGCGCCTTTACTGTCATTCCTAAAACAGTTATGGGAAAAACTAAAAATGGTGAAAACATTCCATTAAATCAATTATGGAATCGTCGTCACACTACTAAATTCAATGGAACTCCTTACATCATTCAAAAAGGTGCTTGTGCGGTTTATTCTCCAGAAGGTTTAGCACAAACTAAAGAAATGATTAGTTATTATATGACAAATGCTAAAATAATCCGCGAAGGCTTAATCAGGGCCGGCATTACTGCTTTTGGTGGCGTAAATGCCCCTTACATTTGGCTCAAAACTCCTAACAATTTAGATTCATGGAGTTTCTTTGATAAATTATTACAAGAAGCTCATATTGTAGGAACTCCGGGAACAGGCTTCGGTCCAGCCGGTGAAGGTTATTTCCGTTTAACAGCCTTCGGCAATAGAGAAAACACTGAAAAAGCAATTGAACGAATTAAAACAAGATTATCATTATAATAATAAAAACGTTGGCGTCTAATCACGCCAACGTTTTTTATATGTTTTTTAGTTGAGCCTTATCCGTAAAGAAAACCCGATATGCCCAAAAGCTAGCGATAAACGCTGTTATAGTTACCGCTCCACTAAGCATAAACGCTACCATTACCTGATATTTTATGGCATTAGTCGGTTCAATCCCAGCTAAAATGAGTCCAGTCATCATTCCCGGCAACTGCACAATTCCTAATGTTTTCATAGAATCTACCGTTGGTAGCATTGCGGTTTTTATACTATCACTAATAATAGGCTTTACCGCTTGATACGGACTAGCCCCTAAGCACAATTTAGTTTCAATTTCATCTTTAGAATTTTTAATACTGCTTTGTAAGTTTTTCAGTAGCAAACTCATTGCCACCATAGAGTTACCAACCACCATTCCACTGACTGGTATAGCTTGGGCCGGTTGATAACTTATCGCCTGAACCAATAATAATATCCCCAAAGTGACTACAAGACCGCTTAAAATAGCGACAAAAGAAATTATTTTCGCTTTTTTTAAACCACCACCTCGCTTCGCGGCTACCATCGTCGCATTATAAACCATACCAATTAAAATAACCGTCGTTAAAAAATAATTATCAATTTCAAAAACATATTTCAACACTACCCCGATTAGCGATAATTGTATTACAGCCCTAACACTGCCAATCAATAAATCCTTTTCTAAGCCAACCTTCCCTTTATAAGAAAGAATCATCGCAATTATTATTAAACTATAGGTCAGCACCAATGATAACTCGCTCATTTTATAATCCTTTCCTTAAAAAAGTTTGTCACTGTCGTAAACTCTTTTATAACGCCCTCTTCCATATAAATAACTTTTTGTGCCAATCTTTTCGCTTGTTCATTATTATGGCTGATAAAGATAACAGTCAGTTCATTGTTTTCATTTTCATATTTTATTAATTCTTCGATCAATAGCGTATTATCTTCGTCTAACGCTGATGTTACCTCGTCCAGCAAAATTATCTCCGGTTCTAACAATAATGTCCGCACTAGCGAAATTCGCTGTTGCTCGCCCCCAGATAATTCATTGGGCTTTTTTTCTAAAATATCTGGTTTTAAATTAACCTTTTTTAAGTAAAACTCCACCAAATTTATATCAAAAACTTTTTGGTGTAGTTCACAAGGATATTTCAAGTTCTCCATAACATCATTACCAAACAGCGTCGGTTTTTGTAAAACGTACCCAATTTTCTTACGCAAGGCCATCGGACTTATTTCTTGAATATCATTATTATGATATTTTATTTGCCCGCAACTTGGAGTATTAAGCATATTAATACTTTTTAGCAGTGACGACTTTCCTGAACCAGAAGGCCCAAGCAAAGCAATTATTTCTTTTTTTTGAACCGTAAAACTTATATCTTTGAGGATTTTCACAGTGCCAATTTCCAAGTTTAAATTTTCAATTTTTAATATTTCTTTATTATTTTTCATCATTACACCTGTTTACTTTATTTTCTTTATCAGTTATACTCACAATATTATTTTAGGAGGTTTTAATTATGTTAAATACCATTAAAAACTTAGTAGTCTTTCAAAACATCGCTCAAGATAATCTTATCAAAGAATGTTTGTCTTGTCTGCATACCCCTTTAGCCTCAGCTAAGGCTCCTTTAATCAATAATTTTATCATAGTGGCAGAAAAGCTAAGTTTAAAGGATAACCTTTTACGTAGTTACCTGATTTATTTACTCTCCCAAAAACATAATATCATTGCAGAGTTAGTGATGCAGGATTATGTTATTGGCACTAGCTTAAAACAAGCTTTACTCAGTGATATGGTGATATTAACGCAGCTTTTAACGATGCTACCTTCCTCTTTTTTAGACTCAGTGATCTTAGATGATTACACCCCTTCTGTTAACAATCACAACCAAGCTTTTAACAGTTTATATCACAACATTAAAAATTCCTTGTCGACAATAACCCCTGAAAGTTTAAGCCAAATATTAATAGAGCATTATCAAACTTATGGCATTGGTGATTTATCTAATTATAAGGCATTTCGTTGGGATAAGGAAAAAACCCTGCTAGGCATTAAAAATTTTGACAAAATAACTTTTAATGATTTAGTAGGTTATGAGCGACAAAAAAATATTCTTCTTGCCAACACATTAGCCTTTGTCAATAAAAAACCTGCTAATAATGTTCTCCTAATTGGTTCTCGTGGCACCGGAAAATCTTCTTCCGTAAAAGCCTTAGCTAACTTATATTTCACTGAAGGCTTGCGTTTATTAGAAATTTCTAAAGCGCAGCTTTGTCAATTACCAGAGATTATGGATTATTTACGTAATACCAATAAAAGGTTTATTATCTTCTTAGATGATTTATCATTTGAGGATTATGAAGTAGAGTACAAATATCTAAAATCAATCATTGAAGGTGGCGTTGAAGCTAAACCTGATAATGTGTTAATTTATGCAACCTCAAATCGTCGCCATCTTATTAAAGAAACTTGGGATGATCGACCGGAGCATAATGAAATACACACTAATGATAGTATCAATGAAAAAATATCTTTATCTGATAGATTTGGCATAACCTTGACTTATCTGTCACCTAATCAAGAGGAATATCTTGATATCGTTTTTGCTTTAGCAAAAAAACATAACATTGTTACTTCTGATTTACGTCAAGAAGCCTTGAAATGGGAAATGAGTCATTCCGGTCGTTCCGGCAGAGTTGCTAAGCAATTTATTGATAATCTCCTCGGTCATAATTAATAATAAAAGGTTGCAGTTGAAGTCACTTTCAACTGCAACCTTTTATTATGCATGAAAAACCCTTAATTTTTTATGTAACACCTTAGCTGTTAACGGCAAAGTAGGCCCTAATTCACCATCTAAATCGGTTTCAACATCTTCCTTTATATCAACATTTATTTCTTTCGCTTGATAATGCAGGACATACCGATTTCTTCTAATATCACGACCCGCTAGTAAAGAAATTACTAACGAAGTAAACTCCGGTAAACTGCATTGCTTCACAATCATTAAGTCTAATAAGCCATCATCAATCTGTGCCTCTGGCATAGCGTTAGGTAAACTTCCTACTGTCGCACTATTACTTATTAAAAATAAGAAAATATTCTCTTCTACCACTTGATGATCAATAATAAATTTCGCTGTTAGTGGCTGAATATTAGGTATTTCACCTAAGCCTCTGATATAATATGCCATTTTCCCTAAAGTATTTTTAAGAGCCTTATCAACTCGATGGGCAACTGAGGTTAACACCCCTGCACTAGCTACATTAATAAAATAGCGATCGGCAATTTGTCCAACATCAATGCTACGAATATTCCCTTCAATAATAGTGCTCAAGTAATTATCAATAGACTTATTTATCCCTAAAAAACTAGCAAAATCATTAGAAGTACCACTTGGTAAAATACCAATAGGCACATCAATATTCTCCGCCAACAAGATATTGATAAATTCATTTAAAGTTCCATCACCACCGGCAATTATCATGCCATAAAGTTCCGGTATTGCACTAATAAAGTTAATAAAACTTTCTTTATTAGATGGGCCGGTTCGGTAAGGAATAATAATACATTTGTTTTTTTGAAAAACTTCAATAATATAATCTATTTTATATTTAAACAAAGCATCTCCTGATACAGGATTATATACTAATACAATTTTTCTCATAGATACCCTCTATTTTTTTAAAGTAACGCCCATTTTCACTAATAGTTTCATTAATAAATTACCTACCATCGGTACATTAGTTAAATCTCGTTGGTTTAAACCTCCAACAATTATTAGACTGATAATATATAATACCGCACCAATTATAGTCGCAACCAAAGTTGCGATAGTATTGCCAACTTTTAAATTAATAAGCTCGAAATACGAAAAATATAAAGCAATCGCCATTAACAGCGTTGAAAAAACGGTTCTACTTAGTTGCGGTATATCAATTTTATAAGAAATATAGCGATTTAAAAAATATAAATTTAAAATTGCCGCTATCCCAATATCTGCTACAGTTGCCCAAGCTGAACCTTCAATTCCTAAACTCGGATTAGCCGTTAACACCCAATTTAAAGCAACTTTAATAATCGCTGCAAACACCATATTAACAACCGGAATAACAGTCTTACCCAAACCTTGTAAAACACCGGTAGTAACCTGATGAATACCCAAAAGAACAATGCTGGTTGACAATACTCGAATTGTCGGTCCTGCGGCGGTGGCATTATAAATCATTGTTGATATCGGTGAATCTAACACAAAAACAATAGCAAACGCCGGTAAACTTATCAACATTGTAATTCGCATAGCCATATTTGTTTGTTGAAAAACTTTTAACCGATCACCTAAAGTTTGAGCCTCGGAAATTGCCGGAACAATGCTAACTGCCAACGATGCTGTCAAAATCGTTGCCAAATTTATTAACGGCACTGCCATCCCTGTCAAATAACCAAATAATTCCGTCGCCTGAGCGACCGTATAACCGGCAACTTCTAAACGTGCCGGGACAATCATTAAATCAAGATTAGCGACAACCGGTAACATTACACTCGAAGCCGAAACCGGTAACGCTAACATAAAAATTCTTTTTATTATTTTCAGGCTGGAATCTTTTTTTACGACTTGATGCGATTTTTTAAATTCTTCGCCCATATCTTGTTCTAGTTGCCAATAATAATAAAACAAGACAATTAAACCAGTAACCGCACCGGCAAAAGCACCTAAACTAGCACCGGCTGAAGCAAACTCTAGACCATAAGGAAGTAGTAAGCTGGCAAATAAAATCATCGTCACAACACGAAAGATTTGTTCAACAATTTGCGAAACTGCGGTTGGCGTCATTCTTTGCCACCCTTGTAAATAGCCCCGATAACTTGCTAATAAGGTTACAAAAAATATTGCCGGCGCCAAAGCCGCTACTGAATAGTAAGCTCTAGGGTCACGAATAAATTTATATTCAATTAAAAACCCTGCTCCAAAATAAGTTAATAAGCTAAAAAACAAGCCTGTTACAGCCATCAATACTAAAGAAATTTTGAAAACTCTTTTAGCACCCCAAAAATCTTTAAGGGCAACTTTTTCAGCCGTAATAATAGAAATCGCCACCGGCACCCCGGCAGTCGATACACTTAATGCTAATAAATAAATCGGAAAAGCCATTTGGTATAACCCAATGCCTTCACCGCCTAAAACTCTTGATACAAAAATCCAGTTTAATGAGCCAATAACTTTTACAACAATTCCGGCAATCGCTAAAATAAAAGTCCCCTTTAAAAAAGAGTCACCCTTATTGCCGGTTTTAACTTCACTACTAATACTAACACACCTGCCTTACTTGAGGAATCTTTTGAACATATCGTTATTATAGTGTATAATTATTTTAATAAGCTAGAAAATTATAACATTTAAAAAGCTTTACTTCCAGTACTATTTATTTTAGAGGGTGATTTTATGACTGCTACCCATATTGAATTTAATGTTCATGTCGGCAGACAGAAACCTGAAAGTATTATTAATGCTTCTGCTAAGTGTCCATTTTGCGATCGTGATAAATTAACTAATATTATTGACGCAGATGGTGATTTATTGCTAATAAAAAATAAATATCCTGTTTTGAAAAATACATTCCAAACCGTATTGATTGAAACGACAGAATGCCACTCCGAATTGTCAATGTATCCCAAAGAACATTTATATAAATTATTTCGGTTTGGCATTAAAAACTGGTTTCAATTAATAGAATCCAATAAATTCAAGTCGGTTATTTTTTTTAAGAACCACGGTAAGTTATCAGGAGGAACGATTCGTCATCCGCATATGCAAATAATCGGCTTAGAAGAAATTGATTATCATACCTTAATTTTTGAAGAGCACTTTACCGGAGTTCTCATTGATAAAAATAATGGTGTTGAATTAAACATTTCAACTAAACCCCGCGTAGGATTTTCCGAATTTAACATCATTACCGATGATAATAATAAAATTGAAAAAATTGCCGATTATGCTCAAAATGTTAGTGATTTTATCTTAAATAATTTTGGTAAACGCTGCGATAGTTATAATATGTTTTTTTATCTTATTAATGACCTTATTCATGTTAAGATTATGCCTCGTTTTCCTACTTCACCACTATATATTGGTTATTCCATTCCACAGGTTTCAAATCATGTTGAAGAATTAATAAGTACCTTTCGTTCTTTATATTTATAAAAAAAGTCAGCTCATGAGCTGACTTTTTTTATTTCTCGCTTAGACCTTCCGGTACTACTAACATTTTAATATCAGGGTTATTATCAGCAATCCAACCTAACGCCCACTCATTTGTTACTAATAAGACCGGACGCTCTTTAACATCATACACAAACATTCCACGTTCAGCACCTTTTAAAGTTTCCGGCGTTATGTTATCACCAACCAACCACCTTGCTACTTCATATGGTTGCATTTGCATTAAAATATCAACACCATATTCATTTTTCAAACGGTATTCCAACACTTCAAACTGCAAGCTACCAACGGTTCCGACAATATAAGCCTCCGTTCCAGCTCCAGCTTGTTGAAATAATTGCACTGCCCCTTCTTGCGTAAGCTCAGTAATACCTTTAACAAATTGTTTTCGTTTCATCGTGTCTTTGGCTTGCACTCTGGCAAACTGTTCCGGTGGAAATACCGGAAAATCAGCAAAATCAAATTTTTGCCCAGTTGCACATAAAGTATCACCAATACCAAAAATCCCCGGATCAAATAACCCTACAATATCACCTGGAAACGCTTCATCAATAATTGTTCGATCTTGCGCTAAAAATTGTTGCGGTTGTGCCAATTTAATAGGCTTATCCGATTTATTATGATTTACCATCATTCCTCTAGTAAATTTACCAGAACAAATTCTAATAAACGCTAGACGATCACGATGTGCCGGATTCATATTGGCTTGAATTTTAAACACAAACGCTGAAAAGTTTTCATCAGCAGGATTTATAATCCCGGTCGAAGCCTTACGCGGTGCCGGTGGCGGCGCCAATCTCAAATATTCTTCCAAGAAGTTTTGCACTCCAAAATTGGTCATCGCACTACCAAAAAACATTGGCGTTAATTCACCCTTAGCGACCTTTTCCAAATCAAAACTTTCTCCAGCCATATCTAAGAGTTCAATATCTTCACATAAAGCCTGATGAACTTCTTGTCCTAACATCTCAGCAAAAGCCGGGTCATCAACACTGCCCACTACTGATGACAAAATATTTTGTCCATGTGAACCATCTTCATTAAATAGCTCAATTTGTCCTTTATTGCGATTGTACACGCCTTGATAGTTACCATCAACACCAATTGGCCAGTTCATTGGATAAGCGTCTATTTCTAATACTTTTTCGATTTCTTCCATTAAATCAATTGGATTTTTACCATAACGATCTAATTTATTAACAAACGTAAAAATAGGAATACCACGTTGTTTACAAACTTTGAACAATTTCTTAGTCTGCGCTTCAACCCCTTTAGCAACGTCAATAATCATTACCGCACTATCAACAGCCATTAAGGTGCGATAAGTATCTTCACTAAAGTCCTGATGTCCAGGTGTATCCAATATATTTATTCTAAAACCATCATAATCAAATTGCAGTACACTCGATGTTACCGAGATACCTCTTTGTTTTTCAATTTCCATCCAGTCTGATACTGCATGCTTTTGTGTTTTTCTGGATTTTACCGATCCTGCTAAATGAATCGCTCCACCATATAACAGCAATTTCTCCGTTAAGGTAGTTTTACCGGCATCCGGATGAGATATAATTGCAAAAGTTCGTCTTTTTTCTATCGCATTTTTTAATTCTTCCGACATTGACTTCCTCCAAAATACTTCTATTCATAACCTTTTTATTTTAGCACAAAGAATATTGTAATGTAAAAGCATATTTATTTAAAAACAGGTAG
Source organism: Negativicutes bacterium (assembly GCA_018052945.1). Classification (NCBI taxonomy): domain Bacteria; kingdom Bacillati; phylum Bacillota; class Negativicutes; species Negativicutes bacterium. The sequence continues at coordinate 38,800 of JAGPMH010000002.1, forward strand.
CAAAAAATATTTTTCGCTACCTGTTACTTTTAATTAATATCTTTTAAAAATTCTTTTAATATTTCTGCACCTTCCGGCGTTAAAATAGATTCGGGATGAAATTGTACCCCTTCAATTTTATAGTCTTTATGCCTAAGTCCCATAATTAAATTATCACTCGATCTAGCTGTTATTTCCAAACAATCTGGTAAACTTTCCTCTTCGACAATCAAAGAATGATAACGACCGGCGACAAATTGCGTCTTTACATTCTTATAACTAGCGCTATGATAATGTGTCACAAGTTCTTTTTTGCCATGGATCGGATAAGGTGCTCTAATAACCTTACCACCAAAAACCTCCCCGATCGTCTGATGTCCTAAACAAATACCAAAAATCGGTATTTGACCGGCATATCTTTTTACGACCTCTTTGCAAATACCCGATTCATCCGGTGTTCCCGGCCCCGGCGAAATTATAATCGCCCCATAATTGCCTTGATCAATTTCTTCAATTGTAATGCAATCATTGCGTACTACTTTAACTTCTTTACCTAAATTGGCAATAAGCTGAAAGACATTGTAGGTAAAAGAATCATAATTATCAATTAGTAAAATCATCCGCTTCTACCTCCTTTATAACTTGGAACATCACTTTCGCTTTTTGTAACACTTCATTATATTCATTCTCCGGCACCGAATCTGCCACAATGCCGGCACCGGTTTGAACAATGGCTACATCTTCATCAATCGTTATCGTTCTAATCGTAATACACATATCCATATTACCGCAAAAATCAAAATAACCTACGGCTCCGCCATACGGACCGCGATGAACACCTTCTAAATTATTTATTATTTCCATCGCTCTGACTTTCGGTGCTCCACTTAAAGTTCCCGCCGGAAAGCACGATGCCAAAACATCTAAGGGCTGATAAGTGGGATTAATTTTACCAGCAACTTCTGAAACCATATGAATAACATGTGAAAATAACTCTATATCCATCAGTTTAGTAACTCTAACACTACCCGGCACACTGATTTTACCGACATCATTACGCCCTAAATCTACCAACATTGCATGTTCTGCACACTCTTTTGGATCATTTAATAAGTCTTTAGTTAAATCAGCATCTTCAGCATCATTAGCACCTCTTGGTCTAGTTCCGGCAATCGGATAAGTGTAAACTGTATCATCAGCAATTTTAACTAACATTTCCGGTGATGCCCCCACTAGTTTACGTTTGCCAAAGTTAATATAAAACATATATGGCGATGGATTAACTTGACGCAACCGACGATAAAAAGCAAATGGTTCTTTACTTATTTTGCATCTAAATTGTTTCGCCAATACCACTTGGAAAATATCACCGGCAGCAATATGTTCTTTGGCAATTTCCACATTTTTAAGATACTCATCTTTGGATTGGGTAATTTCATTTATAAATAAATCTTCATTATTAGCCTGTTTAGCATTTTTACTTTTTACAAAATCTTGTTTTAAAAGTTCATAAACATTATTTATTTCTGCCACGGCTTCATTATAGGTAGCCGTTACATCAACACCATCTTGTATTTGCGCCAAACAAACCAATTTAGAAGTATGCTTTAAATGGTCTACCACTACCAAGATTTTGCACAGTAAAAACTGTCCTAATACTAAATCTTCCGGAATATCAAAACCTCTTACTCTTTCCCATGTACCAATAGAATCATAAGCAAAGTAACCAATAACTCCACCACTCATCAATGGCGGTAATTCCGGCATATTAACTGTTTTAAACTTGCTGATATATTCTTTCATCGCATTAACAGGATTTCCAACAATTTTAAAACTATTATTCTGTTCGGTTACTTCTACATAGCTTTTAAAAGCTGTTGCACTAGCCAAAGGTTTAGTTCCTAAAAAAGAATATCTTCCAAAATATTTATTTTTATCGGCACTCTCTAAGATAAAGCCTAAATCATCACCGACTAATTTATAATAAAGCGAGACCGGAGTATCCATATCACTGGAAAACTCCGCTACCACAGCAATAATATTAGCTTCTGTTGCATATTGGCAAAATTCTTGCAGGCTAGTTTGTATTTTCATTAAACTTGGCTCCCCTCATCCAAAGCTTGACGAATAGTTTTTATCAATTCACCATAAGCAGTTAACCCTTCAGCCATCAGTTTTTGCATTACGGCACTACCAACAATAATATTATCAGCTACACTGCTGGCTGCTTTAGCCGCTGCCGGTGTTCCAATCCCAAACCCAATTGCTACCGGAGTTTGTGTTTGTTGTTTAACAATTTTTACAACTTCATTAATCGGCGTATAATCAATTTCCCTAACTCCGGTCACACCATTTACAGATACGCAATATATAAAGCCATCCGCATTTTTACACGTTTCATTTATTCGCTGCGCCGTAGTATTAGGTGTCACAAAATTAATTAAAGAAAAATCATTTTTTTTACAAATCGCCAACATATTGCTAGCTTCTTCATATGGTAAATCAGGAATAATAGCACCATCTAAGCCTGCACTTTTCGCAGCTAGTACAAATTTCTCCACTCCATAAGTAAGGACATTATTAATATACCCCATACAAACTAATGGTATTTGAGTTACAGTTCTAACTTTTTTAACAAACTCCAACACATTAGTGATACTAGCACCGTTTTTGATTGCAATTTGTGCTGCTTGCTGAATAACCGGCCCATCAGCAATCGGATCGGAGAAAGGAATGCCTATTTCAATAACATCAACGCCTTCTTTTTCCGCAATTTTAATAGCCTCTAGCGTCATCGCAAAGTCATTAACACCGGCCGTCAGATAAATAAATAAACCTTTTTTATTGGTATTTTTAAGCTCTGTTAATTTACTTTGTAATCTATTCATTATAAATTCTCCTTTAATGTTTCTGATACCATTTGCACGTCTTTATCGCCACGACCTGATAAGCAAACAACAACAGCTTGATCTTCATTGGTCTGTGGCATTAATTTTTCCAAGTATGCCAAAGCATGTGAACTTTCTACTGCCGGAATAATACCTTCTAATTTAGCTAGCAGCTGAAATGCCGCTAAAGCTTCTTGGTCATTGATGGAATGATAAAGAACCTTACCACTATCTTTAAAGTAAGCATGTTCCGGCCCAACGCCTGGATAATCAAGCCCGGCTGAAATTGAGTAAGCTTCTATAATTTGACCATCATCATCTTGTAATAAATAGCTATAAGCACCATGTAATACTCCCGGTCGGCCTTTTGTTAAAGATTCCGCATTATCACCCGGTAAATTACCTCTTCCAGCTGCTTCTATGCCGATTTTAATAACATCAGCATCATCTTTAAACGGGTAAAATATCCCCATCGCATTACTGCCACCACCTAGGCAAGCAACAATATGACTTAATTTAGCAGTGCCAATTTCTTTAGCTTGCTCTTTTAATTCATCACCTATAATTCTTTGGAAATCACGCACTATCATCGGATAAGGATGTGGCCCTACGACTGAACCAATAATATAGTAAGTGTCAGTAATGTTCGCAGCCCAGTATCTAATCGCTTCACTGGTAGCATCTTTTAATGTCGCAGTTCCACTGGTAACAGGAATAACTTTCGCTCCTAATAATCTCATTCTAAAGACGTTTAACGCTTGACGTCTAACATCTTCTTCTCCCATAAACACGTGACACTCTAAGCCAAATAAGGCTGCTACCGTAGCACAAGCAACACCATGCTGACCCGCTCCTGTTTCTGCTACTACACGCTTTTTACCCATTTTCATTGCTAAAATAGCTTGCGCCAAAGCATTATTTATTTTATGCGCACCAGTATGCAATAAATCTTCACGTTTTAAATAAATTTTACCTTTACCATAATGCTTTGTTAATCTTTCCGCATAATATAGTTTAGTTGGTCTACCGGCGTATTCTTTTAGATATTTTTTCACTTCTGCGATAAATTCAGGGTCATTTTTAAATTTTTCATAACTTTCTTCTAATTCAAACAACACCGGCATAACAGTTTCCGGTACAAATCTCCCACCAAAATCTCCAAAACGTCCATTTTTATCAGGCATTATTTTTTCCTCCAATTATAATTTATTGTAATAAAAATTCTTTCACTGCACTAGGGATATCAGTAGCTTTAACTAAACCTTCACCAATTAAAACTCCTCTTACCCCACAAGCTTTAACTTTTTCAATATCATTTCTATTATTAAGACCACTCTCACTGATAACAATCTTATCAGGCGGGCATTTTTTCATTAAGGTCACAGTATTATTAATATCTGTTTTAAATATTTTTAAGTTGCGATTATTGATACCAATAATTTCAGCATTTGTTTGTAATACCATTTCCAATTCAGCTTCATCATGTACTTCTACCAAACAATCTAGTCCTAATGATTTTGCTATATCTAAAAAATGCTGTAATTGTTCTTTTGTAAGAATTGCTGCTATTAATAAAATAGCCGCCGCTCCATAAGCCCTCGCTTGATAAATTTGATATTCATCAATAATAAATTCTTTCCGTAATACCGGAATACTAACCAAACTGCTAATAGTCCTTAAATCTTTTAACTCGCCTTTAAAATGATTATCAGTATGTACCGATAAGACAGTAGCACCATTTTCTGCATAAATTTTTGCCAGTTCAGCTGTTGTATAGTTATCACATAATATGCCTTTAGATGGCGATGCCAACTTACACTCGGCAATTAAGGACCACTCGTTTTCTTTCAGGGCTTTACTGAACGAAAAATCACCTTTTGTTAGTTGTTGCTGTAATTGTTCTAAACTTTCTTGTTGTTTATCTTTGGCAATAACAGCTTTTTTCTTTTCAACAATACTATTTAACATCGCACTACTCCTTTATCGCCTTAATTAAACTTAATATATCTTTTATTTTCGCACTATCTTTATGTCCATCAGTTTCAACTCCGCCTGATAGATCAACCCCAGCAGGCTTTAACACCTCAATACATTTACTAACATTATTGATATTAAGCCCCCCCGCTATTAATAGTGGCTTTTTTATTTGTTCTAATGTATTTTTAGCTTCTTGCCAATAAAAACTTTTTCCGGTTCCACCATGAGCACCTTCTTGATAACTATCCACTAAAATGTACTCTGCCTTTTGATATTTATTAACAAGTTCCACCGAAAATTCTTCATTATAACGAAAAGCTTTAATAATTTTACAATTTATTGCTTTACAATACGCTACATCCTCACTACCATGTAGCTGAACATAATCCAATTTGCACAATTCTGCAATCTCATTAACTACTGTTATTTTTTCATTAACAAACACTCCTACTTTGGCAATGCCTGTAATATTTTTATTTATGTCAGCGACAATTTTCGGTTCAACATAGCGCTTACTGTTAGCAAAAATATAACCAATCATATCAGCGCCACTATTAACTACGCTTTGTGCTATTTCTAAATTTTTAACTCCACAAATTTTTACTAAAATAAGCTTATCCCCCTCTTAGAAATTTCTAAGTTCATTTAATTTCTCAAAGGCTAACCCTTTATCAATAGTTTCTGTTGCTAACTTAATTCCATCTTGTATAGTTTTGGCAAAACCTGTGATATAAAAAGCCACCCCAGCATTGATAATAACGATATCACGTTTTGCACCAGTTTCACCTTTAAGAATATTTTCTAAAATTGTAGCATTTTCAGTCGCGCCACCACCAACATACTCTTTTTCCTCACCTTCACCAAAACCATATTCTTTTGGATCAAATAAGAACGTATTAATTTCACCGTCAATTACTTCGGTAATTTTCGTTGGAGCAATAGAAGATATTTCATCAAGTCCATCATAGCTATGAAAGACCATTGCTCTGTTTACTCCTAAATCAGCTAAAACTCTACCTATTTTTTCTGTTAAACTAATATCATATATGCCAATCATCTGATATTTAACCCCTGCCGGATTAGCCAGTGGACCTAATAAATTAAAAATAGTTCTAAATCCTAATTCACGTCGTGGCACTGCCACATGTTTCATAGCCTGATTATATTCCGGAGCAAATAAAAAACCAATGTTGATTTTATCAATAGCTTCAGATACCTTTTCCGGTGTCATACTAACATTAACGCCAAGCGCACTAAGCACGTCTGCACTACCACAAGCACTAGAAACACTACGATTACCATGTTTGGCAACTGCTAATCCCGCGGCGGCCAATACAAATGCAACCGTAGTCGAAACGTTGAAGGTTCCTTTTGTATCTCCACCCGTACCACAAGTGTCAATAATAATATCTTTATTATGTTGAACTTTTTTAGCATTACTACGCATTACTTCAACGAACCCAACAATTTCCTCGTTAGCTTCGCCTTTTAATTTTAAAGCTGTTAAAAAAGAACCAATCTGTGCCGTTGTCGCTTCACCGGACATAATAATTGTCATCGCCTCGACCGCCTCGGCTTTATTAAGATTTTCACCTGCAATAATTTTATGAAGATACTTTTTTAGCATTGTTTTTTCCTCCTCAATATAATCAAGCAATAAAAAGAGTCATTTCACCCCAATGAAAGGGGCGAAATGACTCGCTGTACCACCCTAGTTTAAGAACAATCCTTTTTAAAATAAAAAAACACTTCACCCCACCAAGGGACGAAATGTTCGTGTTACCACCCTACTTTAAAAAGCATATGCCTTTTCTCTCTTCAGGTACGGGACATAATCCGATACCCTAGCCCAATAACGGTGGCAACCGTCTTAGCCTACTTGTTAACACTTTCGGTAAGCACTCACAGGACCATTCCATACATTCTTTTAATCGGTCATCACACCTCTGGTAAACCAGTCACCGACTCGCTGTCTAAAAGTATACATATGTACTTTTCCTGCTCACAGTTTTGTAAGTTGTTATTAATTTGTTAATTAATATTTATTATAGCGTTAAAAAATGTAATGTCAATCTTTTTTTATTGATTTTTTTGCCAAGATAATGTAATTATTATCATTATAATGTTAAAATATTAATAATATATTTTTTAATACTTTAAAAGATATTATCTTTTAACTATAAATCATGCAAATAAAAGGAGTTATAACTTGAAAAAAATAATATTTTTAAGTTTCATATTTTTATTGTTTTGTACCGGTTGTCAAAACAATCCACCAATTTCCTTTATTGATTTTTCTAAAACAACACCTATTACCAAAAACACCACCAATAATAACGATACCAAACCCTTAAAAATAGCCGTTGCTACTGTCTTATCACCTAATGTAACAATCAGCAATTATCGCAACATTGCAAAATACATCTCCGAAAAAACCAATCGTCCTACCCTCTTAATCCAACGCAAAACTTATGAAGAATTAAATATCCTAATGTCAAACGGCGAGGCTGATATCGCCTTTATGTCAACTGGTGCTTATTCCTCTTATCGTGGTTTAAATGAAATAGAATTATTGGCAATGGTTGCTTACAAAAAAACAGCTACTTATTTTTCCCAAGTAATCGTTCACAAAGATAGTAGCATTTCAACTTTAGCTGATTTGCAAGGTAAAACTTTCGCCTTTACCGACCCCCTTAGTTACTCCGGACATATTGCGATTTTAAACGAATTACATCAAAGCCACAATAAACCGGAAACATTTTTTAGTCGCTACATCTATACTTACGGTCATGACAAGTCAATTTGGGCTGTTGCCAATAAAGTAGTGGATGCAGCCAGTATTGACAGTATGATTTTAGAACATTCCCAAAAATATACCCCTTGGATTACTGCAAACATCAAAGTTATTAGTAGTATTGGACCTTATCCTACCGGACCGGTGGTTATTAGGAAAAGTTTACCACCGGAAATTAAGACTTCTTTAAAAACAAGCTTGCTTAATATGCATGAAGATAGTGCTAATATGGAAACATTAAACGGACTGCTAATAGATCGCTTTATTGAGCCAAACCCCGAAGCTTATCTGCCTTTAATAAAAAATTACCAGCAAGTTGGTGATAATATATGAATTGGTGGCAACATTTAAGTTTAGGTAATAAGTTAAATATTTTTGTTATTACAACCATTATCGTTTTAATATCAATTATGGCTTTTTTATTTCAAGGGCTAATTCGAGATATTATGATTAGACAAGTAGAGTTACGGGGCTCCGAAATTGGTAGCTATATTGCCACTTTAACTGCTGATGATATTATTCAAGACAATTATTATAAAATTTTAGAAAATATTAATAAAATCAAAGAAAAAAATGAAGATGTTCGCTATATTATAATCTGCGATTACGCCGGTCAAATAATCTTACATACCTTTAATAACGATTTTCCATTAGGCTTAAGTCCAAATATTGATAATAGTGCCGTCAAAAACTATAGTATCACTCATTTTAATAGTAATGAAGGTTCAATTTACGAAATAAACACACCAATTGAAAATGGCAATATCGGCATTGTTAGAGTCGGTATGTCCAATAACATTATGTATAATATGTTATCTAACACTATGTCCGATTTCACCTCCTTAGCTATATTAATTTGTATTATCGCTGTTGTTATTATCAGCTTTTTAACAGCATATCTCATTAAGCCGATTAAAGAATTAGCAATAATTGCTTCGGAAATTAAGAATAATAATTATATCGTTAAATCAAATTATGTTGGAGAAGATGAAATAGGGAAACTCGCTAAAAGTTTTAATGAAATGGCGCAAAAATTGCAAGAAAACAAAGAAGATAATAATAGACTCTTAAAAGCCCTACGCTTAAAAGAAGTAAATAGAAACGTTCTAATTAACAAGCTCTTTACCGCCCAAGAAGATGAGCGTAAAGCAATTTCTCGGGAACTACACGACGGTGCCGGTCAATCAATAACATCAATTCTCGCCTACCTTCGTGTACTATCAGCTAAGTTAACTGATGATAGCCAATTAAAATTAGTAACCGCCGTCCGCGAAGTTATTGTCAATGTGCTAGAGGAACTACGCCAATTAGCCGTTAACCTAAGACCGCCAGCGCTAGATCGCTTTGGAGTCTTCACTACTATTGAAAAACATTTAACCTCGCTAGCAGAACATCATAATATCGAAATCAGTTTTGACTACCCAAAACGAAAATATCTACTGTCTGATAATATTTCGCTGGCATTATATCGCATTTTACAAGAAGCCACTACCAACATCTTAAAGCATGCCCACGCCACTAGTATTAATATTTCAGTTGATATCGGTATTGAAAACCTCATATTGATCATTAGTGATAATGGCTGTGGTTTTTCCAAAACCACCTTAGCCAATGCCCGCGATGCCAATCATTTAGGCTTATACGGTATGCAAGAGCGAGTGGAATTATTAAACGGTTCTTTTGAAATCGAATCCACAATCGGTCAGGGAACAATTATAAAAATATCAATACCTTTGAAAATGGAGTGCTAATATTATGAAAAACATTAAAATAATCTTAGTTGATGATCATATTGTCTTAAGAAACGGTTTAAAGCTATTATTAGAAAGTGAACAAAACATCTCTATTGTCGGGGAAGCGAGTAGTTACAGCGAATTGAAAACCATTTTGCAACAAACACCTACCGATATTTTATTACTTGATTTATCAATTCCCGATAAACATGGTTTGGAAATAATTAAAGAATTAAAAGATAGTAATGTTAATTTCAAAATTTTAGTTTTTACAATGCACTCTGAAGAGCAATATATAAAATCAGCAATGTCCGCCGGTGCCAGTGGCTATGTTGAAAAAAGCGCGTTAGATACCGAACTACTAACTGCCATTAATACCGTCGCTCAAGGTAATATTTATTTAAACAGCAAAAACGCCTTATTAATGGTAAATTCATTACTTAACACCACTGAAACTAACGACCCTTACGCCCTCTTTTCCAACAGAGAATTAGAGGTAATGAAATTAATGGTTCACGGTTATTCACTCTCTGAAATAGGGCAACAGCTTTGTTTGAGTTTAAAAACAATTGATACCTACAAAACCAGAATCTTCACTAAACTTAATATCTCTAAAAAAAATGAACTGGTGGATTACGCTCTACAAAACGGCATCTTAAAAACAAGCAAATAAAAAAAAGATTAATTAGGCCTAGTTGCTATCAGCCTAATTAATCTTTTTTTATATCTAACTATATTTAATAGGGTTTTTATTTTGTAATATTACATTCTTCGCCAACACAACCGACATCATCCGGTTTAGCATTCCATACTAGTAATGCTAATACGCAAGATAATACTGCGGCACCTACCCAGAAATCACTGGCTGCAGCAAAGTCATATACTGTTTTACCATCAACAACCATTTTATGCGCATTAATGAAATAACCACTAACACGTTCTTGCAAAGCTGCACCGATATAACTAAACATTCCAATCATACCCATTGCTGCACCTGTAGCATTTTTCGGACAAAGATCTACTGCCATCAAGCCGCCAAGGTAACATACTAGTGCTCCCATTGTAAAGCCATAAACAGCCATCGCGCCATAATCAAGCGTTCTCATGCCCGGACCAGTCCAAACAATTGCCGCTGTTGATAAGGCAAATAATACTCCGAAAATTAAAGCTGGAACATTACGTCTATGATTAAAAAATTTATCAGAAATAAGACCACATAATAACGCTCCAAAGATACCTGCACCTTGCATTACTGATAATAAAAGGGCTGCATCCATCGTCGAGTAAGCTTTGGCTTCAGTTAAGAATACAACGCCCCAACTTTCAATCGCATAACGAGTAACATAACAACAAGCACTTGATAATCCTAAAATCCATACTACCGGTTTCTTAATAACGCCCCATTGTGCTTTATTAACATTTTTATCTTCTTTCGGTTGAACTTTCAAACCATCATATTCTTCCGGCGTCGGCAAACCACAAGCTTGCGGACGATCGTGCATAAAGTAGTACATAAAGCCCGATGCTACTAAACATATTGCCCCTGGAACAATAAAGCCCATTTGCCAGCTATATTTCATAACTAGCGCTGCAGTTACCATATAAGTTATCGCTGCACCGATATTATGACTAGTAAACCAAACACCATAATACGTTCCACGTTCCTTACCAGAAAACCACTGATTTAAAGAAACAATACAAGGACCTGCTCCATAAGATTGGAACCAACCATTTAGCCCCCATAAGGCAAATAATACAATAAATTCTTTTGTAAAGCCCATGGCAAAAGTACAGATAGCTGATAAAAATAAGCCCATGGATAAAAATCTCTTATTGTTAACCCTATCCGCAATAAAACTATTAACAAATTTACCAACAGCATAAGTGATAAAGAACAACGCCCCCATATCACCTAATTGTTGAGCATTTAAAATTCCATCATTCAATAATGGTTTTTTTACGACGGAAAAATTCAAACGACAAACATAAAAGAAAGCGTAACCTAACGTGATTGACATAAACACCGACCAACGATGTTTTTTAAATTCTTTTTTTACAACATTTTCATCAGCTGAGATTAACGCTTTATCCTCACCACGTTTGAAAAAGTTTGCAATTGCCTTAAACATAATAATCCTCCCATACCTTAGTATTAATAAGCAGCATCCATACCACCAGCTAATTTTTCTGTTTTAACATTATTAAAAGCAATACCAGTATGATATTTACTGTTAATATTAACTGTTGGTTCTGGCAACTTGATGCCACGTTTTTCAAGTGCCGGACGTAAAATCCATGGTTTATCGGTAATAATACCGTCAACACCCATATCTATTAACATTTCCATATCACTTTCTGTATTAACAGTCCATGGCACAACCTTCATTCCTAAAGAATGTGCTTCTTCAATCATTTCTTTGCTAAGTTCAGGGAAATAAGGTGAAATAACATCTGCTCCTATTGCCTTCGCAGCTTGCACCGGATTTCCTTTGTAATCATCAATATCTAGTCCACCTAACCATGGTGATTTTCCTTTTTCATAAGGTTGTAAACATTCAGAATCACGTCCCCATGAAGGTTGTTGACACCATAATGCTACCGTTGTTATTTCAGGGTTGATTTTTTTGATTGACGTGATAGTTCTCCAATCAAACGATTGTAAGGTCACGCGATCTTGCATATTATATTTTTTCACCAATCTATTAAACTCAGTAACAAATTTTACCGGATCAACATTATTGGCAAAACCTTGTTTATCAATAGGATCAACATAAGATTTTGTTTCTGCATTAACGATAACTTTATCATTACCATATTCTTTTATTAACTGAAATACTTCTTCTAAAGTCGGAATCTTAGCATCAGCATAAGTTAGCTGCGTTTTACCATGACCTTCATAATATTCTGTTCCCGGCTTAATGCTACCAACTGTAAATTCTTGCAATTCGCTATAGTTCATTAATCTAATATCATATTTTTTGCCTTCAACATAATTACCCTTACTATCTTTAGTAATATCAGGGTTTAAAATCGGATTATGACTCATTACAATAACGCCATCTTTTGTCATTTGCATATCACATTCGATTGTGGTTGCACCAATTTCCATCGCATAAGCATAAGAATACAATGTATTTTCCGGTCTGGCATCGCGTCCACCACGATGAGACTGGAAATCAAAGCTATCCATTTTTACTTTCGCTGCTGCTTCCGGCATGGTTACATAATTAAAACCTGTACCAATTACCGCTGCAGTTAACCCAGCTAAAACCAATTTTTTTAAAATCATTTTTTTACTAATCATCACTAAAATCTCCTCTTCTCTAATTTCAATTTTAATTTGTAATTACCATTATTATCACATCAGTATGACTTAAAAAAAATCAGATGAATTCTTATTTTAATGTAAGAATAAATTCTTTTATTTTATTCTTACAGCAATAAAAGGTGGAATTTTAAGGACAATTCATCCCTAAAACTCCACCTTTTATTAGTTTTCATTAAACATTGTAGGTTTTATATTAAGTTAAACTCAACTTACACTTTATAAAAATCTTACAACGCTACTTACTTTTATTATTATTTATTAGAAAAACATTTCCACTTGAGTTCTTAAAAATTTAGTTTTTTGACCACTAGTAGCATTAGTATCTAAATCTTTACCATCAAAGTAAAAAGTCTGCCATTTAATATTTTTTGATGGAATATAATCAAAACCAATGCCCCAGCCTTTAGTATCAGTAGCATAACCCCCAAAGGTATTTCTGATTTGCGTTACTTTTGGCATTTGACGATAATTTATGAAGATATCATAACTACCTTCTTTCTTTATATCAGCGCCTTTATATGTCAATTGAGTAAAGTAACCAGTATCTTTAACTGCTATACCGCTGATTTTATCTTGATTGGCTTTAAAGTAATTTAAATCTAACGTCCAATCATTATTCAACTTACTTAATACTCCAACCTCAAAAATACTTAAATTATCAGCATTATTATTAAATATTGATTGGAACTTTTCTCCTTTTAAATTGTGATAACCAATATTAGCCGTTGTATTTTTATCATACTTATATTTGGCTTCAATTCCATTATAATCAAATGTTTTATCGCTAAACCCACTACCCCATCTATCTAAATTATACATTCTGCCGGTAGTAAGTGTTGTTTCTAGAACTTTACCGAATTTAAATTGTGCCCCTGAGACCTCACGATCAATAATAAAACCACCTTTTGATAGTGCACCAAATTTACCGACTTTAGTTTTAACCTGCCCCAACGGGCCTTCCACATAGACCTTACTTGTATTACCTTGCTTAGTGTCTCCACTATCTTCTTTTAATTTAAACTCACTTTCAAATTCAGCTTTTGCCACCCAATTATCATTAATTTTAGCAGTAGCCCATAAATCTAAGTAAGAATAACTGGTACTGACGCTTGTATCAGTCTTGCTAACGCTATGATAGTTATGATCTTCTTGATCTAATCTCAGCCTAGCTTTACCGCCCCATTTTACATTATCCACTTTGCTTTCGAGGTCTGCTACTCTAACCCCCAGATTATTTAGTTCTGTCTTATATTCTATGGCCAGTTGATCAATGGTTGATTTATCAGCACTGTTAAGATTAGTTTTAGCCATCGCTTTTGCTACCATTTGTGCCATTTCATATCTAGTGATGCTTTTATCACCTTTAAAAGTTCCATCACCATAGCCCTCAATAACCCCTGCTTGCGCCAGCTTTGTCACTGCCTGATAAGACCAATGTCCACTAGGTACATCACTAAAAGGGTTACTCGCCGCAAAAGTTGTTCCCATTGCCCCTACTATTAATGCTGCTGTTATGACCCCTGTAAGTTTCTTGCTCATACTTAATCCTCCATTATGTTTAGTTATATTTAAAATTTACCATAATGGTGAAATATTTTTGTTAAGGCAATGTTATGATTTGGTTATCAAATATTAATTTTACGTTAATAAGACAGTGATATTTCAGTAGTTTTAGCTACTAAATTATCACTGTCTTATAGTTTATTTTATGATGATTTTATCGTTTTTAACCGCAAATTCAATAATACTACCCGGCTGTGCCTCACCGGCAATTATTTTTTTACTTAGTTCCGTTTCCAAAAGATTAGTCATCAGACGTTTTAAAGGTCTTGCTCCGTAAGCGGCATCATAGCCCTGTACACTTAAGAAATCTAGCACTTCCTCCGACCAAGTTATCGTTAAGTTAACTTGTTGTTGTAATCTTTTATTAAACTTCTCTAATAACAATTTCGCGATATTTTTAACTTGTTCTGGTTCCAAAGCATTAAAGACAATAATATCATCAATACGATTTAAAAATTCCGGTCTAAAGTAAGCTTTTAGTATATGTAAAACTTCTTTTTCAGCTGTTACAAAATCCTTTTGCAAGATTTCACTTGAGCCTAAATTAGAAGTCATAATAATAATACAATTTTTAAAGTTAACTTTATGACCTTTACTGTCTGTTAAGTGTCCGTCATCTAAGATTTGGAGCAAAATATTAAAAATATCATGATGTGCTTTTTCAATTTCATCCAGCAAAACTACACTATATGGTCTGCGCCTAACCGCTTCGGTTAATTGCCCACCTTCGTCATAACCTACATAGCCAGGGGGAGCGCCAATTAATCTAGCTACTGAATGTTTTTCCATATACTCACTCATATCTAGTCGAACAATATTACGCTCATCGTCAAATAATATTTCTGCCAAGGCTTTCGCTAATTCAGTTTTTCCAACACCGGTCGGTCCTAAAAAGATAAATGAACCAATTGGTTTATTCGGATCCTTAATGCCGGCTCTAGCTCTAATAATAGCCTCACTAACAACCTTTACGGCTTTATCTTGTCCGACTACTCTGTTATGTAAAATTTCTGCTAATTTTAATAGTTTTTCCCGTTCACCTTCCATCATTTTGCTAACCGGAATACCAGTCCAACGACTAACTACTTTTGCAATATCTTCTTCTCCGACTTCTTCCTTTAGCATTTGCGACTCTTTACTAGCAATTACTTCTTCTTCATGCGCCAATTGTTTCTCTAGCTCCAATAATTTGCCATATTTCAATTCGGCTAACTTCGATAAATCATAGTTACGTTCGGCAACTTCCATTTCACTTTTCACTGCATCAATTTCTTTTTTCAGCCCTCTAAGTCTTAAAACTCCTTGTTTTTCACTTTCCCACTTATCCTGTAAAACTTTATATTGCTCTCTTAACTTGGTTAGTTGTTGAACTATATTCACTAATTTTTCTTGTGATAATTTATCAGTTTCTTTTTTCAAAGCTTGTTCTTCTATTTCTAATTGCATAATTTTACGCGATACTTCATCTAAACTGCTCGGCATTGATTCTATTTCAGTTCTAAGCTTAGCTGCTGCTTCATCCACTAAGTCAATCGCCTTATCAGGTAAAAACCGATCCGCAATATAGCGATCTGACAGCACCGCCGCTGATACTAATGCTGAATCTCTAATTCTAACGCCATGGTGAATTTCATAACGTTCTTTTAAGCCCCGTAAAATAGAAATAGTGTCTTCTACCGTCGGTTGCTTCACCAATACCGGTTGAAATCTACGCTCTAAAGCGGTGTCTTTTTCAATATGTTTTCGATATTCATTAAGGGTTG
Source organism: Negativicutes bacterium (assembly GCA_018052945.1). NCBI lineage: Bacteria > Bacillati > Bacillota > Negativicutes > Negativicutes bacterium. Next base: position 54,825 of record JAGPMH010000002.1, read on the forward strand.
TCGCCCCAATACATCTTAACTCACCACGAGCTAGCATAGGCTTTAAAATATTACCGGCATCCATCGCTCCCTCTGCCGCTCCGGCCCCTACTACTGTGTGAAGTTCATCAATAAATAGTAGTATCTGCCCTTCTGATTTTGCAATCTCATTTAATACATTCTTTAAGCGTTCTTCAAACTCACCGCGATATTTAGCACCGGCAATCATTGAACCTAAATCTAAGGAATATAACGTTTTATTTTTCAGTGATTCCGGTACATCGCCGGCAACAATACGACGAGCAATCCCCTCTACGATTGCAGTTTTTCCAACTCCAGGTTCACCAATCAACACCGGATTGTTTTTAGTCCGACGACTTAGAATCTCAATAGTTCGTCTGATTTCCTCATCACGTCCAATTACCGGATCCAGCTTTCCCTTTTGAGCTTGCTGCGTTAAGTCTCGTCCATATTTTTCTAAGGCCACTAAATCTTCTTCCGGATTAGCGGTTTTCACATTTCCTTTGCGCTTCTCATTAATAATTTGTCTGATTTTATTTTTACTGAAATTAAATTCTTGACATAATTTCAATACCTCAACATCGCCATCTTCCACAATCGCCATTAATAAATGCTCAGTACTGATATATTGATCATTCATTTCTTTAGCTATATTTTCTGCCAGAGCCAGTACTCGATATAATGCTGTACTCATCCTAAATTGGCTATCATATCCCGTCACTGCCGGTTGTCTTTTAATTATTTGTTCCAATTTTATTTTTAGCAAATTAAGGTCAGTGTTTAAATCTTGAAAAATAATCTCCAAAATACCTTCCGGTTCTTTGGCTAACGCTAATAATAAATGCGCTGTATTTATCTCTTGTTGATAATTTAAAGCTGTAATTTGCTGTGCATTTTGTAGTGCTTCTCTCGCTTTTTGCGTATATTTTTCTTCTGACATAACAATCCCTCCTAAATTCAGCTTACACTAATATTATAACTCTTTTTGGAAAAAAGAAAAACAGGCTTATTCAGCCTGTTCAATTTCTTTTGCGCATAATTTTTCTTTGCTTTTTTTTTGATGATAAAACCAATAACCAATAACAATTAACACTACTAAGATTCCCGAGCCAATCAAAAGATTATCCATCATACTCTTGATCATCCCTTTTGCCGCTTCACCAAAATAATATATTAAAATACCTTCTAATAAGAATCTTTTAGCTCTGCCACAAAATGATGCGAATAAAAATATCCCTAAGGGAATTCTTAATGCCCCGGAAGTAATGCTAACAAATTTATAAGGAATTGGTGACATTGCTGCTAAAAATACCGCCCACCCTGCATTATGTTGCGTAAAGTCATCAATAATTTTTAAGTATTTTTGCGGTACCATCTTTTTAACTAACGGCAAGCCATATTTAATCCCTAACCAATAGCCTAAAATACCACCGACTACGGAAGTGACAGTTGCTACTAGTCCATAAAATATTGCATTCTTCGGATTAGCTAGCGCCATTGGTATTAACAGAAAATCCGGTAATATCGGCGAAAAAATAGATTCTGCAAAACTAGCAACTATTAGACCGATTAAGCCCCAACTTTCTAATAGCTGAATTATTTGATCCATAACGTCCACCTTTCAGTCATTTATAACATCTACTATTAACTGATAATAAACCTTTTTAGCATATCATGTCAACCTTATTATCAATAAATAAACAGAGAGCAAAATAAGTATTCACTCTCTGTTACTCATTATATTTTTTTAACAAACTCCGATTTAAGTTTCATTGCACCAAATCCATCAATATTGCAATCAATATCATGATCGCCATCTACTAATCTGATGTTTTTAACTTTAGTTCCCATTTTTATCGGGTTAGAACTTCCTTTTACTTTTAAATCCTTGATAACAGTAACTGAATCACCATCATTTAAAATATTGCCATTAGAATCTTTAAAAACTTTTACATCCTCAGAGGCCTCGCCCTCTTTCCACTCATGAGCACATTCCGGGCAAATCAATAAGCCTCTATCTTCATAAGTGTATTCCGAATTACATTTCGGACAATTAGGTAATTTCTCCATTAAATTTTCCACCTTTTATCATAAAAATTTTAAATATATAAACATACTCGAAATAATAATTGATAAAATCATTAGCGGAAAAGCGATATACATAAATTTTAAGAAGGATAATTTATGCCCCTGCTGTGCTGCCAAACTGGCAACTACCACATTCGCACTAGCTCCCACCAAAGTACCATTACCACCCAAGCATGCTCCTAACGATAAACTCCACCATAGCGGCTCTAAATTAGTCATTCCTAGTTGCCCCATTTCCTTTATCAACGGAATCATCGTAGCAACAAACGGAATATTATCAATAAAGGCCGAAGCAATGGCACTAAGCCACAAAACAAGCATTGAACTAGCCGCCAAATTTCCTTGTGTTAAACTCATGGCTGTTGTCGCCAGTTGTTCAATAACGCCGGTATCAACTAACGCTCCAACTAAAATAAATAATCCAACAAAAAAGAAAATTGCTAACCATTCTACTTTACTAAACATTTTTTCTAACATTTTTTCATTACTGTGAAAAGTTAACATTAACAATAAACAAGCTCCTGTTAGTGCTACTGTTGCTGACTCCAAGTGCAACTGGCTATGCAAAACAAAGAATGATATTGTTATCGCCAATACTGACAATGATTTTTTTAGCAAGCCCGTATCTTTTAATTCAGCTTGTTCATCCATCAACATTATTTCATATTTTAGTTCAGGTCTAGTAACCAATTTTTTACGGTAAATAAAGGCTATTATCAATAAAGTTACCAGTAAAATTACGGCACAAACAAGCCCTAAATTTTGCAAAAACGCCATAAACGTCAGTTCTTTAACTGCACTGCCAATCATAATATTCGGCGGATCACCAATTAGCGTCGCTGTTCCCCCAATATTAGCAGATAATATCTGTGCTATCAAATATGGCTGCGGTGATAGTTTTAATTTCTTAGCAATACTAAATGTTACCGGTACCGTTAACAACACTGTAGTAACATTATCTAAGACCGCTGAGCAAACTGCCGTGATTAGACTCATAACCACTAATATTTTTATCGGTTCAGCTTTCACTTTTTTGGTTGCCCAAATCGCTAAATAATTAAACAATCCAGTTTCAGCAGTAATATTAACGATAATCATCATTCCAATTAATAACCCGATAGTATTAAAATCAATGTGGCTGATTGCCGCTTCTTGACTTAAAATACCCGTAAAAATCATCAGCATGCCACCAGCTAATGCAACGATGGTCCGATGAATTTTCTCTGTAACAATCAGCACATAAGCACTAATAAATATTATTATTGCTACTAACGCACTACTTCCCATCTTCATCTCCACAATAAGCTTATCTTATTTTTCCTTAATTTTAATTGGCATCGGCAATAACGTTATTTTATGGTTTTCTCTTACAACTTTTATTTTATAATCAACCATACCTTCTTTATACAATTCCAGCTTTAAATCCAACAACGCTTTACCGATTTTCTCTTGTAATTCTTCACTTAAAAAAGCAGTATTTAAATTTTCTTTATCTTTTTTTTGAACCTTCTTAACTTCTGGTTCATCGGAAAACATATTTTCAAAAGTCAATTCTTCTTTAAAATTAACCATCATATCTTTATCTGATAAATTTTTAGGTATCTTAGCCATTATTGCCTCCAAAATTCTATTTGTTAATTTTAGCCCAAGAGTCACGCAAACCAACAACTTGATTGAAAATTAATTTCTCCATAGTGGACTCTTTATCCACACAGAAATAACCTTGGCGCAAAAATTGATAACGATTGCCCGGCGCTGTCCAGGCTAAGCTCGGCTCAACCATACAATCATTTAAAATTTCTAGGGAATTAGGGTTTAAACTACTGATAAAATCATCCGCTTCATCTGCTTTTTCCGCTAGCAACAAATAGTCATATAATCTTACTTCTGCTTTAATCGCATGTTTAGCACTAACCCAGTGTAACGTTCCTTTAACCTTACGTCCGCTATTAGCACCACCACTTTTTGTGTCCGGGTCATAAGAACAACGTAACTCTATCACATTGCCGCTATCATCTTTAATAACGTCTTCACATTTAATAATATAGGCATGCTTTAAGCGTACTTCGCCACCCGGTTTCAAACGGAAGAACTTTTTCGGTGCTTCTTCCATAAAATCTTCTTGCTCGATATATATTTCACGACCAAAAGGAATATTGCGGTAACCATTTACCGGATTAGCATCAGGGGCAACTGTTGCTTGTAAATATTCAACTTTTTCTTCCGGATAGTTTTCAATCACAATTTTCAATGGTCTTAATACTGCCATTGCTCTATTGGCTCTAAGATTAAGATCTTCTCTAATGCAATGTTCCAGCATCGCAATATCAACCGTACTGTTACTCTTTGCAACGCCAATCCGTTCACAAAAATCACGAATTGCCTCTGGCGTATACCCACGACGGCGCAACCCGGAAATAGTCGGCATCCGTGGATCATCCCAACCACTAACATATCCACCTTCTACTAATGCTCTTAATTTGCGTTTACTCATTATCATATTAGTCATATTTAAACGAGCAAATTCAATTTGCTTCGGTCGCGGAAGTTCAAATTCTAAGGCTTCTAAAGTCCAATCATATAATGGGCGATGATCTTCAAACTCCAGCGTACAAATAGAATGCGTGATGCCTTCAATAGCATCGGAAATCGGATGAGCATAATCATACATTGGATAAATACACCACTGTGTCCCGGTATTATGATGTTCTACATGAGCAATCCGGTAAATAATCGGATCACGCAAATTCATATTAGGTGAACTCATATCAATTTTCGCACGTAAAACTTTGCTTCCATCAGCCAATTCACCGTTTTTCATTTTTTGGAATAAAGCTAAATTCTCTTCAACACTACGATTGCGATAAGGACTTTCTTTCCCTGCTTCCACTAAAGTGCCACGATATTGGCGAATTTCTTCCGGTGTTAAGTCACAGACATATGCTTTACCAGCTTTAATTAACTTAATCGTTAATTCATATATTTTTTCAAAATAATCTGAAGCATAATATTTGCGATCTTCCCAATCAAAACCTAACCATTTTACATCTGCTTGAATTGAATCAACATATTCCACATCTTCTTTAATCGGATTAGTATCATCAAATCGCAAATTACATTTACCATTATATTTTTGTGCTAAACCAAAGTTTAGGCAAATTGACTTTGCATGGCCAATATGTAAATAGCCGTTAGGTTCAGGTGGGAAACGAGTAACTATGCCCTCACTATATTGTTCTTGCTTTAAATCATCATCAATGATATTTTGAATAAAATTTGATGCTATATTAATACGCTCTGCCATCTTCTTACCCCTTATCTGTTTTAAATAGTTCAATTAGTTAAAATTCGTTATTTGTTATAGCTGTTCCTGCCTACACTAAAAATTATCATTAATTTTTTATATTTTTAGCTATTTATATTATACTTTTCCGTTAAATATGCCTTAAGTTTCTTAATTCCAGCAACAGTTATTTCATTTTCCGGCAAAGTTGCCGCAATTTTCATGAAATGACCTTGTGACAAAATTTGGTCCATACTCCACTGATAGTTGATGTTATATAACCACAACAACCTTACCAATTTTCGGTCTTCTGTTGTCTTCATATAAGTATAATCGCACTGTTTTCCTTCTAAAAAAGCCTTTGCAAAAATTTCACTATAACCATCATCACTAGACTGCACCAACGTTGGTTCTAGTACTCGGTATATATCAATTTTATCGGCATCACGAATTATTTTACTAAAAAGTTGTTGTCGCTCTGAACCGTTACTATCGATTTCAATCGCATTATGGTTAGTAATAGCAAATTTAAAAACAGCTAAATCTTCCGCCGATAAATTCTCCAATAACACTAAATCAGCTATTTCCCTTAAACCCAATAAGGAATGGTTTTCTGACTTACGATCATTAAACGTTTTATAAATTTCAAACTGTCTAAATCGCCCAATATCATGGAATAATCCTATCATTTCCGCCAATATCACATCATGCTCAGCCAATGCTAAATGACTCGCTAATTGGCGACAATATTTTGCCACCAAATAAGTGTGCTGTTCCTTTAACTCGATATGTTCTTGCACCAATCTATCTTCAGTATAAAAACTCTTAATATAATTTTCAACCCAATCATACATTTTATCAATTGTTGCTTCCAATTTCAAACCCTCTCTTTGCAAAATCCTCAAATCGCAGTATGATAAATAATATACCATCATCTTGTACTAATTAAAATACTTTATAGGAGGCGCATATTTATTTTTTCTGTTATTAGCTTATTTACATTAGGAGTTTTTGTCGGCGGTTTAGGAACTTTAGTCGGCATCGGTGGCGGCTTAATATTAATCCCTATTTTTATATTTTTGTTCAATTTTTCACCACAAAATGCCGTAGCAACCTCACTGGTAGTGGTATTTTTAAATGCCTTATCAGGAACTTTTGCTTACATCAGGCAGGATAAGGTTTTTTATAAAGCTGGTCTGCCCTTTGCCTTAGCTACTATTCCCGGAGCTTTTATCGGCAGTTACTTAACCGAATACTTTACCGGTGAGTCATTTCGCTTAGCTTTTGGTATTTTCATTTTACTGATTGCCACCATTATGTTATTTAAAACTAACCCACCCTCTAACCATTTACCCTTCCATAAAAAAACCTTTCAATTTAACCAAAAATTAGGTATTGCTATCAGTACTTTAGTCGGTTTCCTCTCCAGCATTTTCGGCATTGGCGGCGGAGCAATTCACGTCCCCTTAATGATTTATGCTTTAAAATTTCCTATCCACATTGCGACGGCAACTTCTCATTTCGTCTTAACCATTTCTTCATTTATTGCCGTAATTTCTCATTTTCTCTTTGGTAATATCTTAATGAGTACCGCCTTATCCATTGGCTTTGGCGCAGTAATTGGTGCACAAATCGGTGCCAAAATATCACAAAAAACAAAACCCAAATACATCATCACCCTATTGGCAGTAATGCTCACTTTAATGGGCTTACGTTTCATTTTTACAGCAATTTAAACTAACTACACAAAAGAGCTAAATTTATTTTTTATTAATAAATTTAGCTCTTTTTTTATTGGGGAAGTTTCAGTAAGTCTTTCACTACTTCACTGGCAATAATTAGCCCTGCTACTGATGGAACGAACGAAATACTCCCCGGCACACTGCTACGGATAGGGTTACCTTCTTCGTCCACTGTCATTGGCACTACTGGCTCTTCTTTCGAATAGACCACTTTAACAGAATCAACATTTCGCTTACGCAATTCTTTGCGCATAACTTTAGCTAGCGGACAAACCGAAGTCTTTTTTATATCAGCTATTTCCAGCCTAGTAGGGTCAAGCTTATTACCGGTTCCCATCGAACTGATTATCGGAATGTTTTTTTCTTTCGCACAACAAATCAAATCAAGTTTTGCCGTTACATTATCAACAGCATCAACAATATAGTCAAGGTCATCATTTAAAAATTCATCTGCTCTCCCCGGCAAATAAAATTCTTGTTTTGCCACTACCGTAATTTCAGGATTGATACTTAACATCCGTTCTTTCATGATTTTAACTTTCGATAACCCTATCGTTTGCTGAGTCGCCGGCAATTGACGATTAATATTAGATATAGAAATATCATCTTTATCAACAATAACAATCTTACCAACGCCAACTCTGGTCAGTGCTTCCACAACATAACTTCCTACTCCGCCAATCCCAAAAACAATCACCGTGCTATTTTTTAGTTTATCAATATTAGTTTTACCTAACAACAATTCCGTTCGCGCAAACATATTTTCCAATAAAATTACACCTCATTTCACTTCAAAATAAAAATAGTTATTTCCGGACGACATCCTAACCGAAACGGCATCCAATGCCCTAGTCCAACATTAACATAACCATATAAATCACCTTTTTTATACAACCCCTTGTAATATTTATAACGCAACGCCATCATTTGTGCAAAGCCCGGAAATTGCCCACCATGAGTATGTCCGGCTAAAGTTAACGCAATATTATTTTCAAAGCTCTCCTCAATAAAAGCAGGATGATGACTCAATAATACTTTCAAAGCCTCCTGTGGTATATCCTTTTGTGCTAAATTAAGCATATTACTTCTATTAAGCTTACTATTATCAAACGGATAATCTACACCCAATAAATATAACTTTTGATTAATTTGATAATTTTCATTACATAACACCGTAATTTCACTATCTTTAAAAGCCTGCTCAATCAGTTTGAAATTTCTAATGTGCTCATGATTTCCCCAAGAAATTACAATTTTATCAAAATACTGTTGGTATTGTTCTAATAAAGTTATTGTTGGGGTTAGCAAACTCAAATCATCAATTAAATCGCCTGTAATCACCAATAAATCAGCTTGCTCAGCTTGAATAAGTTTTAAACAAGCTTCTAGTTTTTCCATAGAGAAAAACAACCCTAAATGAATATCGCTAAGTTGAATAATTTTAAAATCACTCAATCCTTTTGCCTTAGCTTCAACTTCAAGTTTCAGTGTATTAATCTTTATATTTTCACTTTCATTATAAACCCCATATAAACTAACCCCTAATGAAAAAGTCGGAACAGCAATCGCTATTTTTTTTAATAAATTTCTTTTAGTATCATCAAAAGTATTATTACTGTTAATGCTTAGTATTTTTTCTATAAGCAATGCTAACGGACTAAGCAATAGTGCCATAAATTGCAGTGAGATATAGGTGAAAAATAATTTCCCTACCGCTAAACTAATATTATCAATTTCTCTAAACCGTAAAAAAAACAATCCACTTAGCACAAAAAAATTCAAACACCAATAAAACCCTATCACCAGTCTATTCTTATAAACATCACTAATTAACCCCAATAACTTAATTAAAACATAACTTATTAAAAGATATAACCCTATTACCAACACAAAAAAATTCATAATACTTCACCTTATTTTTATAAAAAAATAGGAACCAACGATCGTCGATTCCTCAAAATGCTTCTGTTATAATTTTATCTCTACCAAACACCAAAATAGCCTAACTATTGAATAAAAGTTAAATCAAACTTCACCTCTTAGATGCGCTGATTCTGCTTGTTTTTCACAGTAGTACCATCTTACTGAGTTACCAATGGAACAACGAACTGCATCGAGCTTTCCTTCTTGTGCAAGCTTCTTGAGACGACTTGCATCAAAACCACTAACTGATAAATAACTTGCTGAAATGTAGCCGCATCTTTTTAAATATCCTCGATAACTTACGCTATCACGACTGTCCATTTCGACCGTTTTTATTGCCATAGTGTCTCCCCCCTAAAAGTTGAGATTATAGCTTTGCATACTCGGTGTTTACACCTACATTATAATACAAAATATGTCTTTTGACTACTCTTTTTGCTCTTTAATTGTAAAAATAGGTCTTTTTGCTCCTGTTTTTAATGTTTTTTAAACAATTTTGTAACTTTTTGTAGTATATTTTACAGTAAGTTATTTTTTATTCTCGTTACTAGACTATCAACTTTATTTTTTATTATATTTCTGGTTTGGCGAAATTCTGCCAAGCCTTTTCCCGAAGGATCCTCTAGCCCCCAGTCTTCTCTGTAACTGCTTTTTATCATCGGACAAACAACATTACAGCCCATCGTAATGACAATATCAACTTCCGGGATATCTGACAATAATTTAGAGCTTTGATTAATTTCCATATCAATCCCCAACTCTTTCATTACCATAACTGCATCTTGATTAATTTGCGGTTTAGTTTCAGTACCGGCGGAGTAAGCTTCTAACACCTCCAGCCCAATAACCCTCGCCAAAGCTTCGGCCATTTGCGACCGACAAGAATTATGAACACAAATAAAGGCAACTTTTTTCATTATACTTCTCCTCAATTAAAATAATAAATTTAGCTAAGCTGATATTACAGCTCAATTCCTAACCGTCCTTGGACACCTTCAGCATAATAATGTTTAGCTTCCTGCATATCAGTTACCAAGTCAGCACAAGCCAATAAGCGTTGATCCGCCTTTCGACCAGTCAATACCAATTCCACTTCCGGTTTGCGTGCATCTAAAATCGCTTTTAATGCTTCCCATTTTGCCAACTCAAAAAATAATACCAAATTAATTTCATCTAAAACAACCAAATCATACTCTCCCGAACTAACCGCCGCCAAAGCTTCCTTTAAGCCATCTTTAATCATATTAACATATTCAATCGGTGGATTAGACGGTTTATAAAAAACAACTTCTGAGTCTAGCCGTTCTGGATTAATCTGACATTGGTCAGTAGCAATAAAAAAAGGCTTGCCAAAAGTTTTACAAACTAATTGCGGATAAAAAGATTCCAAAATTTTATGTTCGCTATATTCTTTATTCTTCATAAATTGCAGCAAGCAAACTTTCTTTCCGGCTCCTAACGCCCTGATAGTAAGACCAATAGCAGCTGTCGTTTTCCCCTTGCCATCCCCAGTGTAGACTTGCACATAACCTTGTTCTTTCATCCCAGCACCTCATTTCATTAAAATTATAGCTTAATTTTGTGTTTTTTTCATTAAAGTTATCTTAATTTTGTATTAAAAAAGAAGCAATCTAACAATTGCTTCTTTCCAATTTAATAAATTATATTGATTTAAGTACACTATAACTAAAACTACTAGGAATTGTTTGTTCAATCAACTTACTATTATCTTTGGATTTACTATAAACCCTACAAGCAACTACTTTCTTTAACTTGCTATTAAAACAAATACTAGTATTAACTTCTAAATTATAAGACCTCATCTTATCAGCAAAAACCTTGCCGGAATTGACGTCTTTTGATACAACCTCATAGACAAATAGCTTATCCTTAGTGAGATAATTTAATATCATCGGTGGTAAATAATTACCCAAAAATGTCGCTACAAAAATTGTCAAATATACAAATTCTCCACTTTGTTGTGCGGTATAAATAAAACATACCACACCTAGCGACGCACAAATTGCTCCTAAAAAATATTTATCTTTATAAATACAAATTGTTTTCAATACGCCAAAAGCACAATCAAATAATTTTACTAAAAAAAGTAATATTAAAGATATCAAAATACTAATTACTACATTACCAACTTTCCTTATATTGCGAATTTAAATAACAGAACTTCTTTCACAGCATCTTAAAGAAATATACCAGCATTTTCTATTTAAATTCATTACATTATTATAACACAGAAATAATTTTTGTCAATAAAAATACTTAGACTAATTTAGCCTAAGTATTTTTCCTTATTTTAATAATTCATCAATTTTTTCTCTGTCAAAACCAACGACAAAATCATTGTTTATTTCAATCACCGGTACATTACGTTGTTTTGACAAATTAAGCATTGCTTGGAACCCTTGTTCATCTTCCTCAACATTAATTTCTTGATAATCTACCCCTTTTTGGTCTAAATAAGCTTTAACCTTTTTACACCAAGGACATTCATTAATAGAATATACTTTAACCATAAAATCATCTCCTATCTGTTCTTATTAATATATTCTTCCGCTAAAATAGCAGCAACAGTGCCATCACTAACAGCGGTAGTAAGTTGTCTAACTTTCTTACTTCTTACATCACCTGCCACAAATACGCCTTCTATATTAGTTTGGCAACTTTCATCCGCTATTATATTTTTATTTTCATCTAGTTTTAGATAATCAGCATACAATTTAGTCCGCGGTGTTGAACCAATATAAACAAATACACCTTGGACTGTTAGATTATATTCTCCATTATCATCTTGCAGCAGCAAACTCTCTAAAGAATCTGTCCCTACAGCATTTTTCACCGTAGTCTTATATTTTATCTCAATAGCAGGGTGATTAAGCATTTTTTCTAAACTTGTTTTATCGGCTTGAAAAGCATCACCTCTATTAATGACAAAAACTTTTGTTGCATATTTGGTAAGCGCTAACGCCGCTCCTACTGCTGAATTACCACCACCAATAACAGCTACTACTTTGTTATCATATAAATAGCCATCACACAGTTCACAATAATGTATTCCCTTACCGCGCAATTTTTTTTCTTCCGGTATTGGCAATTCTCGTCTTTTCATCCCAGCCGAAATAATCAGCACTGCCGGTTGATAAATATACATACTAGTTTCAATAACTTTTAAAGAGTTTGATAAATCAACTTTTACAATATAGTCAAATTCATCAATCTTCGCACCTGATTTTAATGCTTGTTCTTTCATCCGATTTACCAACTCTTCACCACCAATAGTGGCAAACCCGGGATAATTTTCTACAACATAGGCTTCTCTAATTTGTCCACCAATTAATTCATCTTCAATAATCATCGTCTCTAATTTAAATCTTGCTGCATATATCCCTGCTGTTAATCCAGCCGGCCCCGAACCAATAATTAAGACATCTGGTTTTTTCACTTCTTTATCCATATTATCACCTATATATTTTTAACGATAAATTTTAACTCTGTCTGCTATACTTTTATATTCTTTTTCGCCAGGCTGTTCTAGTGGATTGCCAAAAGGCATTTGTGCTATCAGCTTCCACTTTTCCGGTATTGACCACTGTTTTTTTACGGCATCATCTATTAAAGGATTGTAATGTTGCAAGGTAGC